>NZ_JASJOR010000060.1:0-23899 GCF_030068545.1 Xanthocytophaga flava
CAATGCAAACGCGATTTGCGCTTCAGTAAACTTGCTTTTTTTCATGGCGATTTTCTTTATGTGTAAACTAAGTAAAATCACCGATTTTTTCTACTTCCCTACGGTCCATTTTTATGGGAGGAGGTCAGCATTAGCAAACTCAACAGGCACCCTAAATCCCAAACTTTGATGATGCCGCAGAATGTTGTATTCCAACCGCCATTGTTCAGATAGCGCTCTGACTTTTCTTAAACTTGAAAATCAATACGCATTCAAAAACTCCTCACGAAACGTGCCATTAAACCTGTTCAATTCTAGCATTTTGAGTCGGTTTTCCTGGCTGAATAAACAATAATTCAATTTTTTCTTGCTCACACCACTCATTTAATTTAGTACTAATAAATTCTGGACCGTTGTCACAACGAAGCTTTTCTGGTTTGCCATCAGTTGAAGTTCCTAATATATGGGGATTTAAACCAAAATCACCTAGGGATAAAGTAATATGAGAATGAACGACTGATATAGCTGCAAGAGCTCTAAGTCCATTAATGCCAGGAAGGTAAACGATCTTTGATTTCATTAAATCCAAGATATCTTTATATATTGTTAAATACCATATTAAATGTGTTTTTCATGATTTGATGTTAATTTATTAACAATACGCATAAAATTTAATCCAAAATCTTTAATGTTATTTAGATAATCATCTTCTTTATCTAAGGAACGTATTGGTACTGCCTCCATTTTTTGGGCTAGATCAATCTCATTTTTTGGATCAAAAAAAACTACATTATAATTCATTTGTTCACGATGGACATTCAAATCTGAAAGTATTACAACTTGATTCATGGCTTTTGCATCTTCGACAACTGTACTCCAGCCTTCAAAAAGAGAAGGTTGAATAACTGCTTTACTATGGTTCATAAGTTGTAATTGTTCTTTCCGATCAATAAACCCTAGGAATCGGACATAGTTTTGAAGTTGATTATCATCAATAAACTTCTTCAGTTCTTCAAAGTAAGTAGGATTCCGGTGATCATATTCTTTACCTGTGAAAACTACTTGAAAATCATCCCGTTTCTCTTTTAAGCGATGAATAGCTTTTAATACGATTAGGTGATTTTTATGTCGCCAGAATTGATTAGGAGAGAAGTAATAAGGTTTCGTAATATTATATTTTTGCTTTAGAGTATGAATATCAGTATCATGATATTTTTCATGTGTTACAGCAAAAGGTAAAACAAATGCAGGATTCTGTGCTTCAGGAAAAAAAGTCTTAAAATCAGTTAGAGAATCATTACTACTAAAGATAATAGGAACCTTTTGTTTTACAAGTAGTTCTTGCTGAGATTTCCGATTTTGCCTTTGCTCTTGTGTAAAAAAATGAGGTAAATGATATTCCTGAAAGTCAGGTATCCAAAATAACCTTTGTTTATCCTGGACTAATTCAAATAAATCCTCACTGCTCATTGGAAAAAAGACATTGGCTAATGTATGAGAAGGGCGTTTCTCAAATACATTTTTTCCCGTTACTACCCTGGCTAGTTTATTTATAACCTTTTGGAAAAAGGTATACTTAATATTGGTGTTGAAATGGGATAGAAATGGATAATTTAGCTTTGTGACCTTTTCGAAGTCCAAAATAGTAGATAGAATTACTAGCTCAGGTTTTTCATCTTCTGGAAGAGAGTTAAGAGCATGAATCAAATTTTGAATATAATATGAGCCAGCAATCCAACCTTCATTATAAGAGAAGATCAGTGCTATGCGTTTTCTTTTAACCATGTAACATATTTTTTTAGTCCTTCTTCCAGATTATAGTTTGGAGAAAATCCTATTTCCTGAATTTTTTTTATATCTGCGCACCAGTTATTAGGATCCCCTATTTTTACCTTACCTGAAAAAGAAAATTCAATTTTTGGATCTAGTAACTGATAAAATGTTGTAGCAGCTTCACGGATAGTAGTTTCTGAGCCAGAAGCAACATTAATCACATCTCCTTCAAACTTAGCATTTTGGATGACCAGTTCAACTATTTGAAGTAAATCCTCAATATAGATAAAGTCTCTTGACTCCTCTCCTGTGCCAAAAAGTTCTATAGAGTTTGTGTTTAGAGCTTTCTGATATAAATCCCAAAACAGTTGCTTTTTTAGCTTTGGCCCAAAGGCAGAGAATACTCTTAAATTGCAGGTGTGTAATCCAAAAAACTTATGATACTCAGTTAATAAATGCTCACTTTGTAACTTATGAAAACCGTATGGAGAAAGAGGCTTTAATAGAGTATCTTCAGAGATAGGTAATTTGGTTGGATTGCCATAAACTGCAGCACTGGAAAAATTGATAAAGCGGCATTTGGGAGCATGCTTTCGAATCGCTACCAGGATTTTATTGACATTTAATACATTGAGTTCAAAATCTTTTGCAGGATCTTCAAAAGAAAAGCCTACATGAGCAGAACCAGATGCATTAATACACACATCAAAGGTATGTGAACTAAAAAGAGCTTCGAAGTCAGAATAAGATGTATTTATTTGAAAATATTTACTGATTCCCCAAGATAAATCATTTGCTAAAATATCACATCCTGTTATCTGATATCCCTTTTTTTGAAAAAACTTGAATGCGTTATAACCTATAAATCCGGCAGACCCAATAATTAGTATTTTCATTTTTAAATTTTTTCAGTTTCTCCTGTACAAGTGTTGATTACAGGAAGAACTTTTATGAGTTCTTATCTTAAATATCAAAGTAACTAAAAGTTCTAAATATTCATGTATCTAATTATTTGAGCAGGATTCCCTGCAACAACTGCAAAATCAGGAACATCTTTTGTTACTACACTACCTGCCCCAATAATAGCTCCCTCTCCTATCGTCACTCCTTTCAATATTATACTGTTAAAACCAATCCAAGCATTGTCTTTGATATTAATAGGTGCAGAGCGTATATCAAATTTTTGTTTTTTGTTTTTTGTTGCTTCAACTCCCTGTAAGAAATCAATATGACGTAAATCTGCATCGAGAGGATGAGAATTATTGTCATGAATATTTACATTATGTGATATAAGTACTTTGTTTCCAATATTAATATTTGCTGATGACCATATTCGTGAATCTTTTCCAACATAACAATAATCTCCAATAAAGATATTTCCCCCTTGGTCACGAATAAGTAATTCACCCTCTATATGTGTATGGCTTCCAATGGTGATTTTACTTACATCATGTTGAGAATTTATTATTCTAGCACTTGGGTAAAGTTTTGTTTGTTGGCCGCATGTACAATATTGAAGAAAGTTGCTTAATCTATATTGTATAAGGCCTTGTTCAATAAAAGATATAGGAATTATCTTACAAAATATTGAGAAGAAAAAAAGCCTTATTTTGTCCTTCATAATAAAATATAATCTCTTGCGTGTAAATGGATATGTTAGGTTAAACTAGCAATTAGCCCCAAACAGATAAACCAGCCGGATTATGCTTTTGGAAAGTAAGATTATACTTGTTCATTTACATATTTAATTATTTGAGCAGGATTCCCTGCAACAACTGCAAAATCAGGAACATCTTTTGTTACTACACTACCTGCCCCAATAATAGCTCCCTCTCCTATCGTCACTCCTTTCAATATTATACTGTTAAAACCAATCCAGACTTTGTCTTTAATGGTTATCTGTCCCCTTTTTACATTTGACCATTCTTTGTAAATACCAATTTTGCCCTCTTCTATACCTTTTTTCCAGTCCCGAACATCGTTTGTCCTTTGACTCCACAATAAAGAATGAGCGTCGTTATCCATCACTGTACAACCCCACGAAAACATCACATCATTACCTATAGAGATTCCTTCAATACAAATAAAGGTACCACCTCCTATAGAAGTTCTATCCCCTATCTGAATTGAGCCTGTATTTTTTTCAAAGACAAATGTTCCCGAGATCATACTATCATTACCAATAGTTAAATATGTTCTTTCTGTTGTCTTGTTTCTGCAATCCAGATAAAAGTTATGTAAAAGAGTGTTTGAACCGATTTTTAACAAATTTTTGTATAGGGTATTATAATCGTTTTTTTTCCTTAAACGATTTAACATCTTCCGTAACATAAGAAAAGCCATTTAGTAAAATAGGTTTAGGCTTAATTAGATTATATATAACCTTAAATTTATTCGTGTATTTACTTAACTTAATAGAATGAAACCTTTCTTTCCTAGAAAAGGATTCTGCATGTAAAGTAATTCATTAGATATTCATCAGACCTGGCCCAAATGTTTTAGTAAAATACCTCAAAACAATAATGTGTTATTTTAAGGCTATTTCTTTGTTCTTCTTGTTTTTGAAAAGAAGAATTAGTTATTATCTATCTTCAGAATTTTTTTAAGACTACGGTATTTCTCTCTAATAGAAGGAGGGATTAACTTTCTTATACGGTTAAGGAGCGATTCTTTCAGTCCTTTTTTAATAATATTATTAAATCCATATTCTTCTGCTTCATAGTCAATTTCAATTTGTCTGGGATGATAAATTTGATTTATATCAATGTCCATCACTGGCATTTCCAGGAAAGGATAATCTGTATTAGAGTAATGCGTACCTTGATAGCCGATGTTTTGTATTAGATTCCTATAAGGTAAAATAGCAATAGCATCAGATTTAAGTAAATGATAAAAAAATTGTATATCCCAAGCCTGTTGTTCTTTTTGACTCCAAACGGAATCCATTAGTTCTATAAGCCATTGTATAATACGCTCATTACGAATTTTCTTCTCTAATTTTCCACTTTTGCGAAAAGACAAATAGTCATTCATTGAATAATTGAATCCTTCCCATCCACGTCTCCAGGTTGCCCAACCCCATATAGTACCAAGATTAGAAAAGTAATAGCTATTTTTCTTGTCAAATTGTGAAAAAAGGAAATTAGAACCTCCTATCATTTTTACTTGCTCGTAATGTTTATATTGTTCTAACATCATTTCACAGAAAGGAAAAAAACTATCACTTGGTAAGCAATCATCTTCCAAGATAATCCCTTGCTCAACATGTTCAAAAAACCAAGTTATGGCTTCGCTTACAGCTATACCACAACCTAAATTGCTTTCTCGAAGTAATGTTTTTACTTGGCAGTCCCAGTCAATATTATCAAGGACTAATCTCCTCACCATTTCGCATTTTTCTTTATCCTCCTCTCTATTTGGCCTTGGTCCATCTGCTGCGATGTAGAGAAATTTAGGCTGGATTTTACGAAGACTTTCAAAAACCTTCTTTGTAGTATCAATCCGGTTGAAAATCACGAATAATACAGGTGTATTAAACATAAAATAATCTTATTTGTTTTTATACCGTTTGCTTATTTAATAAAGCATCAAATCTTTCTCCAAGGCGTTCTACACTATGTAATTGACTATATGTTTCAAAAATATCTGTTGGAAGAGGTTCATTTTTTATTTTGTGATAAAGTACATCAATTGCTTTAATACATTGATTAACGTTTCCTGCTTCGACTGTTTCTCCTAAGTGATATTTTTTTACATCTTCTCCAACACAAAAAGTTTCCTGAGCCAGCACATATTTTTGGAATATAGCAGCCTTGGTGAGTCGGTTACTAGAGCTTGTAAAGTTATCATATACTAAGAACGGAATATCTAATACTGAAAAAACAGCATTATATTGACTACCTTCATTTAATCTGTCAAGGTATATGAAACAATTCTCGGGCAAATTGTTAAAAACACTATAGATTTCGTTTAATTCATCATCAGGGAAATGAGAAGGTGTAAATTGGCCTGCAAAAACAAAAAAGAATCTTTCTGAAGAGGCATTCTTTGCTACCCTTAACAAAGTTAGTAAACCTTGATGTCTATGAAGTCCAATGGCACCAATAACTACTCGTCCATTTGCTTTTTTTTGTATCTGCTGAGCAATTTTATCATTTTTATCTGCAGGTGTAGCATCTGCAATTTCAGGAAAAAGAACTACATTCTTTTTTGTACGTTGCTTGAACATTTCCAGGATACCCTCATCGTGAATAGCTATGCTTATGCATTTTTTAGCACTAAGAGCTATGTCTATATCTGATGGGGAAGGTGTTGGCTTCAATCTGTTAACCGATGTTCTTAAATGTCGTGGATGAAAGTACAGCCCTGACCAATAATATGGAAAGACAATATCCAGAAGAAACGGAACTAAATAACCTGAGAGATAAGAGTCTACCCATGCAATAAACACATGTGATACTTTTTTCCTATACTTTTTTTCTGCTTGTCTAATAGCATTATGTAAATGCCTCCATCTAAATAAGGTAGAAGCAGGCTCATTAAATCTTTTTAAAGATGTAAATGTTTTGTCTGGTAAACTATAGTTGAAAGTAGATATTTGGTCTTCAGTCCATTCTGGATGAACGTCTGCAATCCATTTCTCCAATGTTTCCTCTACAGGTTTGAAGCACCAAACAGTATAGCCTTTATTAATTAATGTTTCAGAAAATATTCTAAGATACGCAGTATGATGCCCTCCCCATAACGGATCAACCAATGCAATAATTTTCATTATTCTATTTTTCTAATTCTACAGACCAACGCTCAACATTAAACTCATAGATCTCCTGTAGGATTCCTTCAACATTATATTGTTGTTTCCAATTCGGATAATGTTGAGCAAACTTACTACAATCACTAACCCACCAGATATGATCACCTATTCGATTTTGTTCTGAGTATTTCCAGTTTAATTTCTTTTGAGCAATTTTCTCGCAGATTGTAATCCCTTCTAACATTGAGCAATTACTGAATCTTCCACCTCCAATATTGTATACTTCACCAATACGTGGTGCTTTATAAAATTCGTAAAAAACATTTATCAGATCTGCACTATGGATATTGTCACGAACCTGCTTGCCTTTGTATCCATAAATAGTGTAAGGGGTTTCCGTTACAGTACACTTCATCAAGTAAGCTAAAAATCCATGTAATTGAGTACCAGAATGATTAGGGCCAGTAAGGCAACCTCCTCTAAAACATGCTGTATTCATGCTAAAATACCTGCCGTATTCTTGTACAAGTATATCTGCTGCTACTTTTGATGCTCCAAATAAGCTATGTAATGTCTGATCAATACTCATGTCTTCTCTAATACCTGTATGATAGGTATGAGCGGGGTTTATTTCCCAACGGTGTTCTTTTTCTTCCAATGGTAAATGATTTGGGGTATCACCATAGACCTTATTGGTAGATGTAAATATGAAAACGGCATTTGGTGAAAACTGGCGTGTTGCCTCCAAAAGATTGAGTGTTCCATTTGCATTGACACCAAAATCTGTGAAGGGATCTTTTACTGCCCAGTCATGTGAGGGTTGGGCTGCTGTATGAATAATTAATTTCAGATCATGTGAATATTTCCTGAAAATAGAGAAGACTTCATCTTTATTACGGATGTCTACATTATAATGCTTATAATGTCCTTTAAGGTCTTGTTCAAGACGTTGGCGTTGCCACTCAGTTGAAGCCTCTTCCCCAAAGAACTCTTTACGCATATTATTATCAATGCCAATTACATCAAATCCCAAACCTGCAAAAAAACGAGTAGCTTCTGATCCAACTAAACCGGCAGAGCCAGTAATGCATACTATACTCATGTAAAGACAATTACTAGGTGATTAAAATATAAGAAGTTACAATAATACTTTATTCCTGTTAAATAGATTAAAGGATGTAGTATAAAATTAAAGTTTGCAAAATCAACTATTTAGGATTGGTTCAAGCATTTTTTCATTTTTCTGAATCCAATCTGTTATTTCATCTACAATTTGACTCACCGGAATAGTAGGAGACCAGCCACATAACGTTTCAATTTGTGAATAATCAGAAATATAGACTTTTAGATCAAGAGGACGATTTTCTTTTATCTTTTCTATAAGTGTCATATTTCCTGTACTTTTCTCGCAAAGTGTAGTTAGTTCTTGTAAAGAAATACTATTTTTCAAACCACCACCTACGTTAAATGTTTTACCTGCAAATGTTTCAGTGTTATGGACTTGCAAGTCTATTAGTTTAAACAGATCTGTTGGGTGTAATACATCTCGTACTTGCTTTCCTTCTCCTCCATATCCTATATAATTTAATTTTTGTTTCCAATAGTGTCTTGCTACCCAAAGAACCATAAATCCCTGGTCTACTTTTCCCATTTGTCCGGCACCTCCAATAACACCACATCGATTAATAACAGTTGGAAGATTATTGACTGAGAAATATTCCTGAATAAGTAATTCAGAAGCAAGTTTTGTAGCCCCATAAAAGGAGCGGCTCCCTGTCAGTGGGAAATCTTCAGATATACCTTTTTCAGAAACACCAAGTAGAGTTTGGATAGGTTGCCATGTAAAGCGTGTTGGGAGTTCCGAGGCTAAAACACTTTCCAAACTGCCTATAGGATAAACTCTGCTTGTAGATAGGAAGATAAATTTTGCATGGAATTTTTTAGCCAGTTCCAGACAATTTACAGTTCCAAACAAGTTATTATTAATTAGCTGGGTCATTGATGAGTTAAGACCAGCTAGTACCGATGGTTCTGCGGATGCATCTATTAGACAGTCAAAAGGATCAATGCCCTCTAAATCTTCGAGGTTACGAATGTCCGCATGAACAAATCCAATAGAGTGTGCCTTTAATCGTGTTAGATTTAGTTCTGATCCCCTTCTTTTAAGATTATCTAAACATGTAATCTTATAGTATGGATATTTTTCTTTGAAGGAAATAGCTAGATGAGAACCCACAAAGCCCGCACCTCCAGTAATAAGTATATGCATAAAAAAACTGTCTACGACTTATTAATAAGAATATCAGTTGTTTTGAAGTAGTTCATTGTACAATTTAATATAGGCTTCAGATTGTACTGAACTATCATATTTTTGTACAGCATTTTCACGGATGTACTTACGATTGAAAACTTCTGGATTTTCCAGAAAAATAGTAATTTGCTTCGCTAATGCATCTACACTTACATTATCACATAGAAATCCATTAATGCCTGATTTTATCATATCAGGAATACCACCAATAGGAAAGCCAATGACAGGAGTACCACACAATAGAGATTCTAAGACTGTATTCGGAAGATTGTCTTCAACAGATGGAATAACAAAAATATCAGCTGCTGAGTAAACTATGCTCATTAAACGTTCATCCGAAAAGCTTCCTAATTCAATAAAGCCATTATTAGTTGAATCAGTGCTTTTGGCTCCTACAGCACATAAACTAACTTTGTCCTGTAACTTTAACGCTTTGAATGCATCTGATAAGTACTGATAGCCTTTTCGTTGATTGTGTATATTATGGGAAACAAATAGTATTACAGGCTTATCTACCGGAAGCCCAAGTATATCTCTGGAATATGCTTTATCTCTGGGTTTAAATACGTTACTATTCAGGCCATATGGAATAAGTTCGTGTCTAAAGTTCTTGAATAAAGAACTTTTTTTGGATTCATTTAATAGCCAAATAGAGGGTGATACAATTGTGAAGTTTTGCATTCTCTCTAATGCTTTTTGCTTAACCTTCAATGTATCAGCTGTATAGTTGGGATTATCTGTACCTTTTAATTGAGGACAATTAGCACAGCTTGATAGATAACCGTCACATCCTTCAGAATAGACACATCCACCTGTAAATGGTGTCATATCATGAAGAGTCCAAACAATAGGTTTTGCCTTATCTGCAAAAAATGTGGTATAGTCTAAAAAGTTGTTGATCATACAATGTAGATTAACAATTTTAGCTTCTTTGTATAAAGGGTGTTCATTTATACGATATTGTGAACTTGCAAAGTGAAAAGTTTCTGATCCGTACTTTTTCTGACTTATAATTTTTGCTTCATAAGCCATTTTCTTATTAAAAAGTGCTTCTTCATCTTTACCTAATTCATACAGAACCTTTGTATATATTTTTTTGCTTAATGAAACATTCTTCTTCTTATGCTCTTTCACATGAAACTCATAAAAGCTATGCCCATGAGGAATTTCTTTATGGGGTTGTTCAAGCATAAGTAGCTCAGAGGATATTCCATTCTCTAATAGTGCCTGATGTAATCGTATACAGGACTTAGCGGCACCCCCTGCTGAATTATTTGTAGTTGATGTCAATACTTTCATATTTTCTTAAAAACAGCAATTATCGTATGTCCTTTTATTTGATTTTTGAATATCTGTAAGAGAAATGAAAGTAAACGCTTTGAAAGAGAACCTATTCTCCAATTTAACTTATAGGCAAAATTTATGATCGCAGGAAAGTTTAAATTTCTATATCTATCTCTTTCATAATCTGGAAGAGGCTCAAAATAAATATTTTGTAGTTTAACACTGAAGAATTTTTCAAGATTAGATAATGAGTTTTTGCTCCAAAGTCCCATATGATGAGGAGGCATATTAAATATTCCCGAACCATATTTAACTAAAGACGCTTCATTGTTAGGTACTGCAAAAGTAAGTAGCCCTCCTTTTTTTAATACTTTGAGGGAGTCATTCACAAATGAGCTCACATCTGATATATGCTCCAGTACTTGAAAAGAACAAACAATATCATACTCTTCTAGATGTTTTATCTTATGAGTACTTAATAATTCGTTTTTTACATCTAACCCCTTTTGAATACATTCTTTTACTGAACTGTCTGTGAGTTCTATACCAGTACCTTTTATACCTCTACTTTTTAAATGACTCAAAAATGTTCCATGCCCACATCCTATTTCTAGGATCTTTTGAGTATCAGAAGGTATAATAGATGAAACTTTCCCGTATTCCCATTTCCATTCTCTAAAATATCCAGGAAACGAACGTAAATCCTGATAAAAAAGGCCATCACCATCAATGGTAAACGGGTAATAAAACTGATAGCCTGAATCCAGGCATTCATATATAGAAATGTTGAGTATATTTTCAAAAAAGCGGCTGACGTCAATCCCAGCGTCCTGATACAGTGTAATAACTTCTATAGAAGGTATATCTTTTACAAGTCGAATATTTGAAGATCCGGATATTGGACTTTTTAAATTTTGCATCCTTGATTTAACTATTTTTAACTTGAAAAGATATTCTCATTTTTTACTATTTGCCATGAATAGTCTTCCATGTAAATAGTATTATAGGGTTGCCATTCCCAATCTCCTCTGGATGTTCCATACATAACAACTTCAAAAGGACAAATATTCTCTATTGTTTGGAAATAAGCTCCACCTGGAGGCTCTGCAAAGTAAGCGGTAATTGTATACTTACCCATGAAAAGTTTCAGATTTGGGAAAACGCATTCAAGATGATGAAAGCCGGCATTACTACATAATTGCTCATTATCAAAGTATGAAAAATCCAGGCAAGCAATACCCCGATTATCAAAAACTCGAAAGGTTATACATGTCTTTTTTATGGATTGGGAGAGATAAAATTTGATTCTAACTTTTATTGGATCTCCATTGATATGAAAATTATTGGCTTTACTAGTTTGCAATTCAACAAACGTGATTCTGTTTGTTTCGCTAGAGGATAAGTCTTGATATATAAGCTGATTCTTTTGTTGAATATCCTCCAGATACATATTTATGATATGATCTTTTTCTCCAAGAGCATATACAGTACCTTTTTTTAAGTAGACTACTTTATTAACCAATCGCGATACTGCTTGCATGTCATGACTTACAAATAATACAGTACGTCCCTGACTTGCCACTTCTCCCATTTTTCCCAGACATTTTTTTTGAAAATCAGCATCTCCAACTGCAAGTACTTCATCAATTATCAGAATTTCTGGATCAAGATGGGCCGCAACAGCAAAAGCTAAGCGAACATACATTCCACTACTATAGTATTTTACAGGTGTGTCAATGAATTTTTCAACTCCAGAAAAACTAACTATTTCGTCAAACTTAGACTTAATTTCTTTTCGAGTCATGCCTAATATAGTACCATTCAGATAGACATTTTCTCTTCCAGACAATTCAGGATGGAACCCTGTTCCTACTTCCAAAAGAGATGCAATTCGACCCTGAACTTCTATACGTCCCTTTGTTGGTTCTGTAATACGAGAAAGGACTTTTAGCAATGTTGATTTTCCTGCCCCATTCTTACCAATGATTCCAATAGCTTCGCCTTGTTTGATCTCAAATGAAACATTATCTAGTGCCCAGAAATCCTGAGTTTGACTCGATTTCTTTCCTGTCCATATATTCTTCCATTTATTGGTAAGGCTTTCTCTCAGAGATCCACTTTTATGAGCCCCAATTTGATATAGTTTGGAAAGGTTTTCTACTTTTATTGCAACTTTAGACATCACCTGTTAATATTTTCAAGATCTAATCATTTTTACTTTTTTATGCAACTTTATACAATATCAGCCATAACACGCTCAACACGACGGAAGTAATATAATGATGATATAAATAATCCTATAGTTAATCCAAATGAAGCCCAAGTGTAAATATGAGGAGCATCTGTTCCCAACAATGACCATCGAAAGCCTTCAACAATTCCTGTCATTGGATTCAGATATAGAAGCCATCGATAATTGGAATTTATCAATGTTGTGGGGTAGGCAATTGGCGTTGCATATAAGCCGAATTGAACCATGAATGGAACAATTTGTTGAAAATCCCGATAACGGATAGTAAGAGCACTTAACCATATACCTACAGCTAAAGCTGTCAGTATTGTCATGAAGATATAAAAAGGTAGGAATATAATATTTCCGGAAGGAACTACTCCATACCAAAGCATCAACACCAAAATAAATACTAAGCCAACACCAAAGTCTACAAATCCTACCAAGGCTTTTGATAACGGAATAATAAGACGGGGGAAATAAATTTTCTGAATCATTCCCTGGGCTCCAATTATAGAATTTCCGGCCTGATTCATTACAAAAGAAAAATATGTCCATGCACTCATACCACAGGCAGCATACAAAGTATAGGGAATATCTGATGGTATATTTTTAGAAATCCCAATGGCATTTCCAAATACAATAGTGAAGATAATAAGAGTGAAAAGTGGTTGGATTACTGCCCATAAAACACCTAGAAAGGTTTGCGCATACCGCACTCGCAGATCACGATAAGCCAGAATGAAAAAAAGGTCTCTGTATGCAATCAGTTCTTTGAAGTTTAAACTAAAATTACTTCGGCTGGCATCAATAATAAGCTTCGACATTTAATAAAAGATTGAGTATTTAACTCAAAAAGAAAATATCATAAATAACAAGTTTCAAAACTACAAAATCCTTTTGGCAACACCTACTGAACAATAAATTTCTGTACTTGTACTGTATCACCATAACGTAAGATAAGTAGATACATACCTTTACTTATTTTGGATATACCCGGAAAAACATCAGTCAATGTAAAAGTGTTGAAGTTTATTTGGGTATTGGTTTCTATTGCCTTCTGAATCAAATTTCCTGTTGTACTATATATTTCAAAGTATACGGATTGTTTATCAGAAAGTGAAAATCCTATTTTTGTATTGCTTATTTGATCTTTAGTAATAGGATTTGGAAATATTGTTAAGTTGTTACTAGTATAGATATTCAGTGGTATACTTTCAGAAATGGTAGATTCACACCCATTTTGATGTCTAGAAGTAAGAGTTACTTTATAAATACCTGCATTAGCATACATATGGATAGGGTTTGTTTCTGAACTTTCTGTATTATCACCAAAATTCCATCGATATTCATTAGCATTTATAGATCGATTTATAAAAGAAACTATGAGAGGATTTGTTGCTGATGTTGTATAAGTAAAACTTGTAGTTGCTGAAGGCAAAACTGGTATATTTCTGGAAATTGAACTTGTACAACCTGATGCAGTAGTTACAGTTAATGTTACCGGTAAATTTGTTAGTGTATTTGGTATATTTACAGAAGGTTGTTCAGTAGAAAATTCACCCAATGTACCAAAGTTCCATTTCCAGATAGAAACAGGGTCATTCACAGAAATAACATCTGCTTTAAATGTAACCATAGTATTAGCACACACAGATGTGTCTGGATTAATACTTAATCCAACACCACCAGCTGCTATTGTTTTTACCAAAGTATTTGTACAGCGAGATGTTGAAGTAACAGTAAGTTGTACAGAATATGTACCTGTTTGGGCATAGGTATGAGATGGATTTAGCTCTGTTGAAGGAGTACTATTGTCTCCAAAATCCCAATACCAGGAACTTATACTACCTCCAGCAGGAGGTTGTGATGTATTTGAAAAGACAACTTCACGTGTGTTACAATTAGATTGGGAGGTAAAGCTAGCTATAGGAGATGTAATGACAGTTATAGATTTTGTGAGAGAGTCTGTGCATCCAAAGGAGTTTGTCACTTTTAATTTTACCTGATATGTTCCTGCACTAATAAATACATGAGTGGGATTAGAACTGCTAGATGTATTTGTACTGCTTTCTACATCTCCAAAATTCCATTCCCATTTTTGAATAGTCCCATCATTTATAATGCTTGCATCTGTGAATTGAGTTTCTTCACCTGTACAGGCAAGCGCTGTAGAAAAAGAGGCGGTTGGCAATGAATGAATAGTGATAGATTTGGTCAAAGTTACACTACAACCGACATTGTTTTCAATTGTTAGCTTTACTAGATATGTACCTGTTTGGGCATAGGTATGAGATGGATTTAGCTCTGTTGAAGGAGTACTATTGTCTCCAAAATCCCAACTACGAGAAATCAGGCTTGTACCAGTACTTAAACGAGTCTCATCAATAAATTGTGTAGTGTTATTTAAACAAATATGGCTAAAAGAAAAATCGACATTAGGTCCTTCTTTCAATGTTATAGACTTAATCACATTTGTTTGACAGCCACTTTCACCTGTAATTGTTAATGATATAGTTTGAACGCCAGAAGAGGTAAATCTGTGAAAAGGATTTTGGTCTGTCGAAGTAGAATTATCGCTAAACAACCATTCCCATTTAACTATTTTATCATCGAGTGTACTTGATATATCTTTAAATTGTAAAGTCTGATACGTACATGCTGAGGTAGGTAGTTCTATGTCTGCAATAGATGTTTGATAGATTTTTACAGATTTCGTTGTAGTATTGGTTTGATTACAAAGATCCTTAATGGTGAGGGAAACATTATATGTTTTAGCTGTTGAATAAGTATGATGAACAGGATTTCCTTTAGCAGTTTGCCCATCTCCAAAATCCCACAGGTATGAAACTGCTTTATTTCCTGTCACAGAATCAGAAGCAGTAAATAAAACAGATTGATTTACACACTGGTTATTAGTAGAAAAAGAAGCATGAGCAATAGGTCTGACAAATACAGAGTCTGTAAAACTAACTATGTCTCCATTAGTATTATACGCTCTCAATGTAATTTGTTGCATACCTTCCTTAGAAAAGGTAAGTGTTGGATTAGGTAAAATAGAGGTAACAGGATTAGCACTACATTCAGAGACAAAGCGAATTTTTGAAATGAGTTGGCTATTATAACCTAAGCTAAAACCAATAAAGTCAGACTGTGTTTTTGTTAAAGTAAAGCCATAGGAATTACTTAAAATACTAAAGTCTCCCAGATTTTTTACAACAGGAGTATTGGCCATACTGGATCCAAAGTCAAAAGCATATATATTTCCTAATTCAGATGATACATAGCCAAAATAACCCTGATCTTGGGCCAAAACACTTAGAGTTGGGGCAGATAAAGGAATAGAGAGATTTAGTTCTTCGATTTGTGGTACAGAAAATAAATTTGTTCCAAATGACAAACGATAAATTTTTCCATTGGTTTCAGATGTGGTAATACCATACCATTGATTACAATCTTTAATAATGGAAGTACTAATTAGGCGATTGTCGTTGTTGGGAAATGTAGGAGTGACTAGTATATTATCCTGTGAGATTAAGTTTGTAACTGAGCTGCCAAGATTGATAATAGCAACTGTGCTACTACCTGTATTAGTGACGACTGCTAAATAATTACCATTATTTGCAACAATGCGAATGCTTCTGATAACCAGAAAGAGGTTATTGGGATTACCAAGATCTATAGTTGATGGGGTATTTGTCAATGAAGCACCAAAGTCTAGCCGGATTAAATGCGAAGTAGATGCATTGCTGGGTAAACTAAAATTTGAAGTAAAAGCATACCAATTATTACCATCTTTTACAAATTCGATAGGCTCTGGTTTGTTAATAGGAGTATTAAAAATCCCTACATCAATGAGAGTTGGAGTATTATTTAGACTAGCACCAAAGTCTAATCGGAATAAAGTATTGTTTTCTCTACTAAAAAAGAAACCAAACCAATTTACTCCATCAAAAACAGTTGTAATATTTGTAGGTATACTAGATCCGTTTGCTTGCAAGAGAGCTGTTACTTGTGGTTCTTTCTTTAAATTTCCACTACAAAAATCCCATTCATAACGAGTTGCTCCTATTGATGTGTTAGTGATAGTTATATTCTCTCCTATGCAAACTGTATCTGGCAATGTAAAGCCCGGTTGAGGACATTGGGCTTTGCTAGCTGAAATCGTAAAGAAAAATATAATCCAGACAAGAAAAAGCTGCCATAGCTTGCTACTAGTAAAAAGTTTCATATTGTAAGTCAACAGTTTACACAAAGATAAAGTATGAAATAAAAAAATCCGCAAGAGTGTAAGTTCTTGCGGATTTTTATTTGATTCCTATAATCGCAACACTACCCTTTAGATAAGAATTAGTATGTGTGCAATTGATGTGAAATAAGTCCAGTTAAAATATGTTCAGAATTAAATCAGGCTGTTACAGCTTCTGAATATTCCTGATACACACGATGTAAACCGTCTTCCAAGCTAATGCTATACTTCCATCCAAAACTTGCTAGTTTGCTTACATCCATTAGTTTGCGGGGCGTTCCATCTGGCTTGGACGTATTCCATACAATCTGACCTTCATATCCTATAGTTTTTTGAACCAGTTCGGCCAGTTCCTTTATACTGATATCTTCTCCTGTACCAATGTTTACCAGACCTGGTTCATTGTACGTTTCCATTAAATAAAAACAAGCCGCAGCAAGATCATCTGCATGTAAGAATTCACGGCGAGGAGAGCCACTCCCCCATACTTCTACAGTAGGTGCACCGTTTATTTTTGCTTCATGAAACTTACGGATCAATGCTGGTAAAACGTGTGAGTTATTCAGATCATAATTATCATTAGGACCATATAGGTTGGTAGGCATTACAGAGATAAAATTACAGCCATATTGACTACGATAAGCATCACACATCTTAATACCTGCTATTTTAGCAATTGCATAAGGCTCATTGGTTGGCTCTAGTTCGCCTGTTAGAAGATAGTCTTCTCTTAAAGGTTGAGGTGCCATTTTAGGATAGATACAAGAAGATCCTAAAAATAAAAGCTTCTTAACACCATTGCGGTAAGACTCATGAATGATGTTGTTTTGAATCATCATATTATCATAGATGAAATCAGCCCGATACGTGTTGTTGGCATGAATACCTCCTACTTTTGCAGCTGCCAGAAATACATAATCTGGTTTCTCATCTTCAAAAAACTGGCGTACTGCTGCCTGGTTACGCAAATCCAGCTCTGAAGATACACGAGTAACCAGATTGTTATAGCCTTCAGCTTTTAGCTTTCTGACAATAGCTGAACCTACCATACCACGGTGACCAGCAACATAAATTTTAGCGTTCTTTTCCAATTCTGTATGTGTTTGTATATAAGAAATTGCAAATGTATTCGAGATAAAAGTCTTTTTTAGCTTCAGAAGTTTTAATAATAACTTACATATATATGTTTTTATCCTATTAATTACCAAACATACATAGGATGTAAGCACAAAAAGTAATTTTTTAGCAAATTTGTAGAATAAAGAATCTTATTTTGATCTCAATTTAGGATTTTATGATAAATTGGTGATCAGCAAGTTAAGAATATAACAAGAAAGTATAGGAAGAACGTTCCTAAAAAATTACATGTACTGTGTTTCAATTTAAACTCAGTGAGTATGACTCGAAATAAAAACAATATTTTTGCGTTTCCCAGTAAAGATACTGAATTATTAACTTATGTTTTTCAAGAATAACTCTACTTTCTTTCCTCAGATGTTCCCTACCTATATACGATATGGGTTACTCCTGATTGGATTAGCATTGGGACCAATTAGTATGGCTCAGGAAATCTCAGAGGATAGTCTTATGCAGGAAGATGATCCAGAAGCGGCTCTTATTGCAGAACTGGAGGCGGCTAAAAAGAAGAAACCAGATGAAAAGGTACCTCTTAAACAGCCTAAAAACGTGTTTTACGGTACCAAGGTTAAGAAAAACTTTATAAAGACCTACTCAACAGGTGGTACAGAGATAGAAATATTCTATTATATATTGGAGCATAAAGAGGCTAATCCTTATTTACAAAGTGTACAGGAGATTGTCTGGTTTAATCCACACAAACGGGCTTTACAGAAGACGTTGGGTGTAGATAAAAAAGATATGCGGTTATTGCACGGACCTTATAAAAAACTTCGTAATGGGAAGGTTATTGCAGAAGGGTATTACTTTATGGGTGGCAAACATGGACGCTGGGAAAATTATGATGAAAATTATATTCTGAAAGATAAAGTGAAGTACTACAATGGATGGCCAAAAGAAGCGGAGATTACATATTATGATTCAGATCGTAAAAAAATAAAAGAAATAACAGCTGTACATTATGGAGAAAAGCATGGGATGTATTATGCCTTTTATGAAGGTGGCCAGATAAAAGCAAGAGGGAAATATGATCATAACTATCAGATAGGCTCCTGGATCGAATATTATCAGTTTGGAAAACATAGCCAGATGAGAAAGAAAGAGACTGTCTATCCCAGACGTGCCTTTGACAATACAGAGCCGTATATATCAAAAGAATGGGATGACAAAGGAAAGCTGGTTTTTGATGCAGCAAAGGATGGCAAGAAGAAAGATGAAGATGATGAGAAAAATACAGATAAAGTAGCCAAAGATAAAGAAGACAATGAGACAGATGAAAAGTTCTGATCATTAAAGATGACTTCAATAACTGAAAAGACCCTGGGAAGATATATTTTCTCAGGGTTTTTTATTTCTGGCTGTTACTGCCATCTAAAGTATATATATAAGAACATATACAGCTCAATAGCATTTATTGTTTACTTTGCATCTTATATTAAGTCTGCTCTTTTTTGGGGTAATAGTAATGAGAAAACAATACGTAAGACTGCAACAATTTTTAGGTTTTACACGAAAAGAAACAAATGGTTTTTTAATCCTTTCAGGATTAATGTTGCTGGCTATTCTTGCCATGTTTCTGATACCAGTTCTATGGCCTGCTTCTACATACAATCCTGTTACGGATAAAAGACAATTAGATAGTTTGGTAGCTTTATTAGATACAACTACCCAGCCTGTTTTTCAGAGAGTAGATACCAAACAAAAAGAAATAGTTATTGCTCAGAAGCTTTTTAACTTTAACCCAAATACAATTTCTGTTACACAATGGCAACAATTAGGTGTTCCTGAATTTCTGGCTACCCGAATCTCAAAATATAAAAATAAGGGAGGTATTTTTCATATTAAGAGTGATCTGAAAAAAATCTATGACTTCCCTCCTATTCTTTATGAGCAGCTTTATCCATATATTCAGTTGCCTGAAAGTATGGATAGAAAAATGGTTGAACGCTTTCCCGAAAAGAAAAATGATTACAAAACAGATCGATATCCAATAAAGAAAGAAACAGCTATTGCCCGGTTTGATCTTAATATGGCAGATACGAATCAGTTAAAGGCGATTAAAGGCATTGGGCCTGCCTTATCAAAACGTATTATCAAATACCGGGATGCTTTAGGAGGGTTTCGAGCATTGGAGCAAGTACGAGAAGTCTATGGACTGGATTCTTTAGTTGTGCATGAATTGCTCAAATATGTCTATCTTTCAGAACGTATACCTGTTAAGACACTCCGAATCAATACAGCTTCTGTAGAGGAGATAGATGCTCATCCTTATATATCGCCAAAACTTGCGAAAATAATTGTTGCTTATAGACAACAACATGGTGCCTATCATTCAGTAGCCGATCTGGAAAAGATTAAAATTTTAGATCAAACAACTCTACAAAAGATCATACCATATGTGAGTTTTGACTAATTTTGACGCGACGGCCTGGTGTTGGATCGAGAATGAGATATAGGGCCAAAAATTAACTCTAACCATTTTATTTCTTAAGTGTAATGACAGTTGCTCCTACATTAATTCTTGATAGAAAACAGGTTTTGCAGAAAATCAAGCGGATTGCATATGAAATTTATGAAGATAATGCCAATGAGCAAGAGGTGATTCTCGCTGGAATTTATGATAAAGGTTTTCGGTTTGCTCAGTTGCTTCAGGAACAGTTAAAGTCTATATCGCCTTTAGCTATACATTTGGTAAGAATTGATCTTGAAAAGCTTTCGCCTGTACAAAGTGAAATACAACTGGATTGTGAAGAAAGTTTTCTGAAAGATAAAAGTATTGTGTTATTGGATGATGTGCTTAATACTGGGCGTACATTAGCTCATAGCTTAAAACCCTTTTTGCAAATTCCTGTAAAAAAAATTCGGGTGGCTGTTATTGTTAACCGAAGCCATACCTTGTTTCCGATTGCTGCTGATTTTGTTGGGTATGCCCTATCTACTACTCTTCAGGAACATATTGATGTAAATCTGGATGATTCTGATCAACTGGGTGTGTATCTGAGTTAAAATAGAAAAGGGTGAGAATCTACTCTCACCCTTTTCTGTTTTATATAAAGTTGTTTAAAGACCTAATGAAAAATAGGACAAAAAGGCAAGCCATGATGGATTACGAGTTGCCTTTGATTGGGAAATTTGTGGGGCAACACATATGTTTTTACCAAGATCTTTAATTTTTAATTCGCTTCTAAGATATTCAATCATTGTATTTTCTTTTTCACACACACCTTTAGATATATCTGCCAAAGCATACAATGTACTTGAAACTGTCTCAACTAATTCAGGTTGTTGATTCAGAAGTTTCTGCAACGTTTTCATAAACTTCCTATCCCATATATCCAAATTGTCAATCAGATATTTGAATTCATTGAAAAATAAATCTTTATAATCCTTAACTTCTTCTTTGTCTGCATTGGATGGCAGGGTTTCAGCAACAATATGGTTGGCGAGCCCTTTTAATAAAGACCATTCTTTTTCATCTACCTCTCCATCTGTTTTCGCAACCAATAGGGCTGGATAATAGGTTATAAATGCAGTAAATTGCTCATTGCTGAGCTTTATCTTGCGAACCTCCTGGTACTCCTCATGTAGTTCTGTTAAAGAAAGCGTATTCATAAAAATGGCTGGTTGAACGAAGCATCTAAGGTACTTCTTTATCTATACTATAATCCAGTGTGATTTTCTACTTAATCTGTACAATATATGATATAGGCATAATTAATATGTTTTTTTGCCCGAACGTAAGCATTTACGTAACTTCGCGTGCATCTTATTAATCATGTTCTTTGGTTTTATATACGCAGATCTTTTAGATATGATCTACTAATTTTCATAAAATAATGGCAATCAGGCTTTATAAAGGTCAAAATATGTGAACTAAAGCTATTTTCTTTTAACGAAGTTTTCACGAAAACCGTGTAAAGAATTTGTTAATTATTTTATGTAAAATTTAACTTTTTCAATCTAAAGCAGTAACGTATTCTATGTGTTTATAAAAATTTCGTCTATTCTCTTACATCAGCAAACATTTATTAACTAGTATGACAAGCGGATTCTTCCATATTCCTGTTCCTAAAAACGAACCTATTTTATCTTATACACCTGGCTCACCAGAAAAAGCAACTCTGAAAAAGGCTATTGCCGATGCCCGTTCCCAACAGATAGAAATCCCAATGTATATTGGTGGAGAGAAGGTATATACAGAGCAACGAATTCCTCTTTCACCACCACATGATCATCAGCATATTCTTGGGTATTTTCATGAAGGTGATGCCGGGCATGTAGAACAAGCTATTCAGGCTGCACTAAATGCAAAGCCACAATGGGAGCAAATGAGCTGGGAACACCGGGCTGCTATATTCCTGAAAGCTGCAGATCTGATTGCAGGACCTTATCGTGCAAAGTTGAATGCCGCTACTATGCTAGGTCAGTCAAAAAATGTATTCCAGGCAGAAATTGACTCAGCATGTGAGATTATAGACTTTCTTCGATTCAATGTGGCATATATGGGGGAAATTTATCAACAACAGCCTATCTCATCACCTGGAGTATGGAATCGTGTTGAGTACCGACCATTGGAAGGGTTTGTATTTGCACTGACACCATTCAACTTCACTGCTATTGCTGGTAATCTTCCTGCTTCAGCAGCGTTGATGGGTAATACAGTTGTATGGAAACCTGCCTATACTCAGGTGTATTCTGCACAAGTGTTGATGGAAGTATTTCAGGAAGCTGGTGTGCCTGATGGGGTGATCAATCTGATTTATGTAGATGGTCCTGTTGCGGGTGATATCATTTTCAAACATCCTGACTTTGCCGGAATTCATTTTACAGGTAGTACCAAAGTGTTTCAGAATATCTGGAAGACTATAGGTGAAAATATTCATCTTTATAAATCCTATCCGCGTATTGTTGGAGAGACAGGGGGAAAAGATTTTGTGATTGCACATGCTTCTGCTAACCCTAAAGCTGTTGCTATAGGCTTACTTCGTGGTGCATTTGAATACCAAGGACAAAAATGCTCGGCTGCTTCTCGTGCCTATATTCCACATACATTATGGGAAGAAGTAAAAAATTATATGATCGAAGATCTGAAGACTTTCCGTATGGGTGGTGTAGAAGATTTTCGCAACTTTATCAATGCTGTAATTGATGAACGGGCTTTCGATAAGATTGCATCCTATATTGACAGAGCAAAAGAAGATCCTGCTGTGACGGTTGTTGCAGGAGGTGGATATGATAAATCAAAAGGATACTTTATTGAACCAACTGTATTGGAAACAAAGAATCCTCAATCACTAACAATGTGTGAAGAGATCTTCGGGCCTGTACTAACAGTATATGTGTACAATGCTGATAATTTCGAACAGACATTAGAATTGGTTGACCAAACATCCCCATATGCGTTGACTGGTGCTGTGTTTGCGCAGGATAGATATGCAATTGAGTTGGCAAGTGTAAAATTGAAGCATTCTGCTGGTAACTTCTACATTAATGATAAGCCTACAGGTGCTGTTGTCGGACAACAGCCTTTCGGTGGAGGAAGAGCTTCTGGTACCAATGATAAGGCAGGATCTTTATTGAACTTATTACGTTGGGTTTCGACACGTACTATTAAGGAAACATTTGTATCTCCTACAGACTATCGTTATCCATTCCTAGCTGAAGAATAAGATAGGTACTCTACAAAAAAGCACCTCTCCTAGGGTTATAAAACCTATTAGGAGAGGTGCTTTTTTTATGAAAGGAATTACAAAATATAGATAGAATCCTACAAGATTTCAGCAGAAAGAATAAGAATGTACAGGATCTGCTTTTTCGACTGTTTATTTATCTTTGTTTTCTAGGGCTACTTTTTGTATTTATTTGTAAAGGATTGATCATCAGTGTGTGGTTTGTTGTTGTATAGGCGTTTCGAGTGAGAAAAAACGCATCTTCTCTTTATAATTTCATATTTGATTTTTATAGAAGAACTTTACTGTGAACATTAAAATCGTAAAATTCAGTCTACTTTTTCTGAAATACTACAAAATCTTACATCTGTAGTAATACGGTAACTACTCCAGTCATGGTCGGAAGAAATATCTTCCGACTTTTTTATTTATTGGCAACAAAATACAAGAGTGATAGAATATGGCTAACTTACTTATATAGAGTATGTTCATCAAAGTAAGGCTTTATCTGTAT
>NZ_JASJOR010000061.1:0-22388 GCF_030068545.1 Xanthocytophaga flava
TAAGAAGACAATTCAGTGAAATCTTTATCAGAAGTCACAATATTTTGAAAATCAATATCTTGCATACGACAAAGATATGCTTTTTTCCTTAGCCTGACGGCTATGGTGATAACACCAACAACGGGCAAGTGAATGAAGGAACTACAAGAAGAGTGATGTAAGGGACTATAACCCAACTCAACTAAAGAGATATCTTAAAAATAAACCAGCGCCTATACTCTTTTTAAAAGAATAGACACTGGTAAAACTCTCATCCAACATTCGGGATGACTCATCTTGTATTCAGAAATCAGGAAAATTACTATTATTAACCTACCACCTCTTTCTTCTCTGTCTTACTCTCTGTTGGCTTACCTTCTCTGGCGATTCGGGCAGTTTCCAAACGGTCGATCAGGTCAGTAATCAAGCCAGTCCATCCTGTTTGATGGGAAGCACCTAATCCTCTGCCAGTATCTGCATGGAAATATTCATAGAACATCATATGATTCTTGAAATACGGATCATGGTTAAATTTGGCATCTCCACCATAGAACGGCCGCTCGCCTTTTTCATTTAACTGGAAGATTCGTAATAAGCGAGCCATCAGTTCTTCGGCTACCTGCTTTAGATTCAGGAAGGTACCGGAACCGGTTGGATATTCTACCGTCATTTCATCCCCATAGTATTCATAATATTTCACTAACGACTCTATAATCAGGTAGTTAACAGGGAACCAAACCGGACCACGCCAGTTAGAATTTCCGCCAAACATTCCCGATTCGGATTCACCAGGCAGATACTGCACTGAATACGTAATGCCATCCATTTGCATTACATATGGGTGATCTTTATGGTATTTGGACAAAGATCTTACACCATAGTCTGACAAAAACTCTGTTTCGTCCAGCATACGACGTAAGGTACGCTTTAGTCGGTGAATACGCATCAATGCCAGCATCCGGCTTTCTCCACGTCCCGGTTCGTGCCAACGAGACACCATACGAGCCAGATCAGGTCTGTTTTTCAATACCCATTCCAGTCGACGTGTAAAGTCAGGTAATTGTCCGATCATCTCAGGTGTCAGAATCTCTACCGCAAACATAGGGATCAAGCCTACCAATGACCGTACTTTCAATAATATGCTCTGATTATCGGCAGGCAAATGCAGAATATCATAGTAAAACTCATCTTCCGAATCCCAAAGATCAATTTCATCTTCGGTGATGTTACGCATAGCTTTGGATATAAACAGAAAATGCTCAAAAAACTTAGAAGCCATTTCCTGATAACTTTCCTCATACGTTGCAAGCTCAATCGCAATCCGCAACATATTAAGGCTATACATCGCCATCCAGCTACTTCCATCGGCCTGTTCGATATAAGCCCCGTTTGGTAGTGGATGACTCCGGTCGAATACTCCTATATTATCCAGTCCCAGGAAGCCCCCTTCAAACAGGTTATTTCCTTCTCTGTCTTTCTGGTTTACCCACCAGGTAAAGTTCATCAATAGCTTATGAAACACAGAAGCCAGAAACTGCTTATCGCCCTTCCCACCATTCATCTCCTTATCAATCGCATATACTTTCCAGGCCCCCCATGCATGCACAGGAGGGTTAACATCCGAGAAATTCCATTCATAGGCAGGAATCTGTCCGTTGGGATGCATATAATATTCCCGCAAGAATATAACCAGCTGACGTTTGGCAAAGGAGGGATCTAGTTTGGCTAATGGAATACAATGAAACGCCAGATCCCATGCCGCATACCAGGGATATTCCCACTTGTCAGGCATAGAGATTATATTTCCATTGTGCAAATGTCGCCAGCTCTGATTCCGGATATTCAAACGGGATTCAGGAGGAGCTGCCGAAGCAGGGTCTCCAGTAAGCCACTGATCTACGTTAAAGTTATAAAACTGTTTGTTCCATAACATACCGGCATAAGCCTGTCGCTGAATTTTACGAAGATCCGCATCTTTTATATTTTTCTGCAGATCTGCATAATACGTATCTGCCTCCGTTTTTCTCTCTGTAAACTTCTCATCAAAGTTAATAAATGGAGTTTCCATGTATCGGTGGCTTAATCTGAATCGCAGTGTCACCTCTCCCTTTGGGTTCACCTGCAATGTATTCCGGATAGCCCCTTTGGTACCTGTTTTCTGAGGGTTCAGGTATTTGATTTCTCCTCCGGAAATGATATAATCGTTAATACTGTCTTTCGGATAGGGACGCAGATTGGGTTGCCCGAAAACCTTTAACCGATTGGTCTCATTCTCACAAAACAGTTCTTCAGGTTCTCCCTCAAAATATAGATAGTATTTTCCTACATCCTCATGTTCAGCCACGATATAGTTACGTCCTGAAGCAGCGACATTGGGTACATAGGTCTGATCTTCATATCCCCAGTACCAGGTATTCCGAAACCATAAAGTAGGCAGAATATCCAGACGAGCCTTTTTTACAGAACGGTTACAGGCAGTAACTTTGATTAAAATATCTTCTTCGGAAGCTTTGGCATATTCAATAAAAATGTCAAAATACTCATCTTTCTGAAATACTCCTGTATCTATCAGTTCATATTCAGGTTCATCCCTACCCCGCCTTGCATTCTGTTCCAATATTTTCCGGTATGGGAAAGCATTCTGAGGATATTTGTACAACATTTTCATGTACGAATGAGTCGGAGTACTATCCAGATAATAGTAGAGTTCTTTGACATCTTCTCCGTGATTTCCCTCCGGGTTTGCCACTCCAAACAACCGCTCTTTTATATAAGGATCTTTTCCGTTCCAGAAAGCCCATCCAAAACACATGCGCTGTTTGGTATCCGAAATCGCCGCGATTCCATCCTCACCCCATCTGTAGGCACGACTAATGGCTTGTTCATAAGGAAAATATGTCCAGGCAGACCCATCTGCACTATAATCTTCACGTACAGTTCCCCACTGGCGTTCTGACAAATACGGTCCCCATTTCTTCCAGCCAGAATTTTTAGGTGTTGCGATAATTCTCTCTTTTTCAGGATTACTTTGCATGGCTACAAAAAATCATTTATAAATGAATCAGATACAGACAGTTTTCAAAACAATTAAAAAGGTCAGTATAAAAAAATCAAAAACAGAGGCATAACCTACCTGTGATATTTCTTTCACTAACCAGTGTATAAGTTCTCCCACAAAGTCACATATTTCTTTATATACTCAGTCATCTCTTTTCGTTTATATTGCATAATAAATCTTGGATGCTCCAGCACATGGATCTTATCAAACAAATCCAGCTGTTTGTTAAGTAGTTGCAAATACTGATAGTTCTTTTGGCCCAAACAGATAACCTCTTTTGCTGATGCCAGTGCCACCTGTTGCTTCAAATATTCCAGTATAGAAGATTCCAACGCCTTGTATACTTCCGGCGAATCGTAGTAATTATAGTTTTTACCTTCTTTCACCAAGGCCAGCGGATAAACAGCCCCCAAATGAAACCTGCTGAAAAATCGGTCTGTCCCTCCAAACTTGTTGATACATTTGTAGATAAACTGGCTGGAAAGTTCTGTAGTATTTTTGAATGTATGGTTAATGTGACAATATTGCTGCAGATTTACAGGATCAGTAAAGGAAATCCCTGTAGTACCACCACCCAAGCGTCCAGGGTTTATACCCATGATCCATACACGTGGCAATTCATCGGCATAGAACTTCTCATAAAACTGAACTACAATCTGTTTTACATCAGTCTGCTCATAGGGATTCAGCGTTTTCACTGAATGCGGCAACTCATTCCCAGCAGATAGCTGGTTATAAAAAGAAATGGCTTTCTCTGCAAAAGTCATATTTTCATTCTGTAAAAAGCTGACACAGCATCAGGAGGTCATCCTTTCATCTATAAGTATTACGGTGTCAGCTTATTCTATTTAATTTTTTCCAGTGCCAGCAGGATGATCGCCAATGAATTGGCGACACAGATCTCCCCCTGCACTGCTTTTTGCATCACTTCTGCCAAAGGTACTTTTTCGACAATAATATCTTCTGTATGATCCAGTTTCTGTTCTCTGGTATGATAGGCTCCTTCAGCCAGATAGAAATGAAACTGGTTTGTATTTTTGGTTGGATCGTCATAAATCACTGCCAGCTTAGTCCACTGTTCGCTGTAATACCCTGTCTCTTCCAGCAACTCCCGTTTTGCCGCTACCTCTACTGAACTATCAGTAGTATCCACGATTCCTCCCGGCAATTCGAGCAGTATCTGACCTGCACCATGCTTGTATTGCCTTACCATGATTACTTCATTGTCTGCTGTAATTGGGAATACAAGCACTACTTCCGGACGAACACTTACATAATAATCGTCCAGAATACGCCCATTGGGTAATTGTACTTCATCTTTACGTACTTTATACCAGCGATGATCAAAAACCATCTCTGATCGTAAGGTCTTCCACTTCTCCAGTTTTTTCACTTTATCTTTATAATGCTTAATTCATTGTAAATTATACTCTTATCCTGAAGCCAGGTTATTTAAGGGCTACCAGTTCATGATAGGCTTTCAGGTATTTGTTGATCCGGGGAATATCCTTTTCTGTAACAGAAGGCAATCGCCTCATATCCAGATTATCTTCCAGATCGTTTAACTTCACATTAATCGCCAGACGACTGGTTTTGATACGTTGTATAAAATCCTCGTAAGATTCAGATTCCGGCCTTGTAAGACAATTCACTGCTTCCAGAATGGATTCAGAGAACCCTTCCTTACGCAAATCTTCTATTGTCTTTGGAGAGTCTTCTACCACATCATGCAACAAGCCAACAATCTTTTCATCCTCATTTTTACCTCGTAGCATGACCCGCATCACATGTAAAATATAAGGGGCATCATACCGATCTTTCTGATCTTTATGTACTTCTGTAGCTATCTGTAATGCACGTTCAAAATTCATATTTTCTCCAGCTGGACTAGTGTCTATATGCGAATGTGCAAATTAATTGTTTGGGATTCAATCAAAATAGATGAAAATAACAGAAAGGCCACAAAATTTTCAGTATAGAAAATCCATAAACATCATTCAATGACGATGAGTTTGTACTATAGGAGGAAAATAGTCTGTTTGTTCTCTTAGAAAGAGAGGCTTGCTGACTTTCCGGGATATAAATTCTCTGGCCTTCTGAAAGAGTCACTCCATTTTGACCTCCTGAAAGCACCTCCTCTGTCCTTCTGTAAGAATCTTGTGGCAAGACCGGCGGCCTTTACTTTTGGAGGTAATTTTTCTCTCAAAAACAAGTAGGGTTCTATTTGTCACAAGGTTCTTTCAGAAGGACAACGAAGAAAGATCTTTTCCTAAAGAAAGATCCTTTCAAAAAGAAAAAAATGAATTACGAACCTCTTCTCTTACTCTAACATTCAGCAACATTAACCGATACAGCCAGACCTCCTTCTGAGGTTTCTTTGTATTTTCCGTTCATATCCAGGGCTGTTTGCCACATGGTTTTTACGACATCATCGAGAGAGACTTTGGCTAAAGAAGGATTGCTCTCCAGTGCAATATTACAAGCAGTAATAGCCTTCATAGCTCCCATTGTATTTCTTTCTATGCAAGGGATCTGTACCAATCCCCGGATAGGATCGCAGGTAAGACCCAGATGGTGCTCCATAGCAATCTCTGCCGCCATCAGAGCTTGTCCCGAACTTCCTCCCAGACATTCGGTTAAGGCTGCTGCCGCCATAGCTGATGAAACGCCAATCTCCGCCTGACAACCACCCATAGCAGCAGATAAGGTAGCCCCCTGCTTAAAAATACTTCCAATTTGACCTGCCACCATAAGAAACTGAATAACTTTTTCTTCACTCACATCTTTGCAAAAACAGACATAGTAAAGCAAAACCGCCGGAATTACTCCTGCAGCCCCATTGGTAGGAGCCGTCACAACCCGTCCCAGTGAAGCATTTACCTCATTGACAGCGAGTGCAAAACAACTGATCCACTTGGTTACACATTCAAACGACTTGGAAGTACGTCGGATAGCCTCAATCCATTCACTGGCATCCTGATAGGTCTGATCTCCCATAAGCTTACGATTAATTGCACTAGCTCTTCGTGCCACTTTTAACCCTCCTGGTAAGATTCCTTCGGCATGGCATCCCGTATAGGCACAGTTCAACATCACATGGTAGATATTCAACAATCCCGAACGAATATCAGCAGGTGTTCGCCATACTTTCTCGTTTTCCCATACTACAGCAGAAATGCTTTTATGAAATTCCTGGCAATATCGTTCAATGTCTTTTCCTGTCTGTACAGGATAGGGTAGCTCGACTTTACTCCCTGTAAACTGTTCGTTTTCTTTTATAATAAACCCTCCTCCTACCGAGTAATAGGTTTCCCATAGTTCCTCCCCATTAGCCAGCCAGAGGTGGAACTGTATACCATTCGGATGAAAAGGGAGGGATTCATTATAATAGAAGCAGATATCATCCGTATAGCTGAAAGAAATAACATGCTGTCCCAATAGATAAATCTGCGAGGTATCTTTAATGGTTTGTACAATCTGAGGAATGGCCTCTTCCTTTACTGTAACCGGATCTGCTCCACTTAACCCCATCAAAACAGCTATATCAGTCCCATGCCCGATGCCAGTCTTCGCCAGTGAACCATAAAGTAACACCTGAACCTTGACAACTTCTTTTAAAGACATCTTTTGCCCGATTTCCTGCATACATCGCTGTGCTGCTCTCCATGGACCTAATGTATGTGAACTGGACGGACCAATTCCAATTTTTAAAATATCAAATACGCTAATTGCTTCCATTATTTTATTTCCAGATTCCAACAGGAACTATTTCCAGCAAATGTCCATCAAAGTCTCGAAAATAAAAAGAGGTCTGCCCATTACGCCAGGTTTCTTCATGAATTATTTCTATACCCACAGTGAGAACTTTTGCCTTACAAGCCTCATATTCTTCCGGAGTCACTTCAAAAGCCAGGTGTAGTTGTCCATAACCATAATGAGGAGGTAAATGTGTATCCGTTTTTGTCTTCTCCGAAATAAAACATAACAATACTGACGTTCCGGCTCTGAAAAACACATGCCGCCCTTCTACTTTACTAATAACAGGAAACCCAAGCAGGTCATGATAGAAATGCGCTGTACGGTCTAAGTCTGTTACATACAAACAAGTTTCCTTGATCTGGATGATATTCATTATATAGCTGATTAAGAAAATAAGCCCTTGTAAAGTATAGTTTTCTTTACTATCTATTGCGTCAGACACATTACTGAAAAATCTATACCTCATTAACTTTCATCCCATTAGTCTCGTATTAGCAGTGTTTTTTGGTCATCAGCCTGTTACAACCATTAGTATTTATATTGTATTTCATCTCTATGAGATGTTAGATCTGAGAGAAGGCTGTAGGCACTAAAAACGTACGAGTAATACCTGAAAGAATTTTTTCATCACTATATTCAGGCCTAGTACTAATCTTTTTCCATTCCGGATCAGAGCCAAATTTCTTCCAGTTCTGGTCATGCTCTTCCATATTATCAAATACAAGCATATAGGTAAGATTAGGTAGATGAGACCCTATTACTGCTTCACCAAAGAATACAGGAGTCAGGCCAACACGTTTAAAAATGGCAATTTCACCTGCATCGTTAAACATTTCTATCTTCTTTTTTCCTGTAACTTCACTGGGACTTTCATACCGTCGCAGTTCAAACAAACGAGGCTTTTTCTCCGGCACTTCCAATGCAGGCATCTGGGCAAATGACTTAAACAATGAACTTTCGATCCGTTCGTAAGCAGGTTCTGTAGCAGTAGCATTCAAATACGGAGCTGCTGCCTGCAAATATGCAGTATCTTTTGCCAGCTTTTGAGCGACTTCCATAAAGTCTGTAAGTGACGCATACGGAATCAATACAATAAGCTTGGTAAATCCTTGCGGCAGATACTCTGTAAAAACGCCTATGTTTTTACTACCTACTTTGTTCAGAGCTGGAATGGCGGCTTGCTGAAAATAGTCTTCTATCAGCTTTCTTTGCCGCCCGTTTTTTACTGTGTAGGTACGCAGTTCATAAAACTCAAAGGTAGCGTTAGGCTGCATAGGCTTACTTACAGAAGCATCACTTACTTGTGGTATGAGAGTAGCTACTGTACCAGTCACCAGGGAAGCTTGTATAAAATCACGTCTTTTCATAGGATTGGGTTGTATATTAATTTGTCTAAGGAGAGAGTACTAAAAGATAATAATATGCAATATCTCATATGCTGTGTAACACACAAAGTGCCATTTCTCTTTGTGCATCTTCTATAAACCTGACAGGTATTTTACATTTGAAAGGATAACGGCCTTTCGAAAGACTTCATTGCATGGTTCTTTCAAAAGGCCGTTGGGCAGGGTAGACTTAGAAAAGGATCTTAAAGACTACAATTCAGCTTTCTTAATTCTTTTTCATCAGGTTTATAGTGTAACTCAATAGCCTTACGAATGTCACTGCATCCTTCATCGTGTTTTTTGCTATCCAACTTTACACGACCACGATTATAGTAGGCTACGGCATATTGAGGGTCCAGCTGTAATACCTTATCATAATCGGCAATGGCCCCATCATAGTTTTTCGCATTGGCACGGGCGGCAGCTCTGTCAAATAAAGCATTTTCATAGTCTGGCACCAGTTTTATTGCCTCATCAAACGAAGTTATCGCTTTATCATACTGGAATTGCTTAAAATAACAAACACCTCTGAAATAGAAGGCAGGTGCATCCTGAGGAGTCTTTTCGATGTATTTGGTCCAGTCACTGGCAGCCTGATCATAACGAGACAAAGCCATACGTGCCAGTGCTCTCTCCTTATATATATTTACATCTTTGTAGTTGGATGTGATGGCCCTCGAAAAATCAGCGTCAGCACCTCTGTAGTCTTTTATATGACTACGTGCTATACCTCTGTAATACGTAGCTTCTACATCTCCATAGTTGTAGGATAGCGAGCTAGTCAAGTATTGTTCTGCAGATCTGTAGTCTTCCATATTCAGAGATGCGGTAGCAGCATCAAAATATACATTGGGGTTAAAGGGATTCAATTCCATTACCCGTTTGTAATCATTTACAGCTTCCTTATAATTTCCCAGCAAGTTCTGCATAGTGGCTCGTTCATAATAAGCCAGTTCAAACTCTTTTTTTAGCTGTACCGCTTTTGTGAAGTCATTTAATGCTTCCTCGTACTTTTGTTGAGCCTTCAACAAAAGCCCACGCTGATAATAGGCATCTGCATCTGTGGAATCCAGTTCTATCGCTTTTGTAAAATCGGCTTCGGCCTCTGTCACTTTCTTCTGTTTTGCCAGAATCATTCCCCGAGTAGCATAGTTCTCTTTCTTTTTGGGGTTTAACTCCATGGATTTTGTCAGATAGGGCATGGCTTTATCCACCTCTCCCCGCTCCAGATATAAATTTATAATATCCTGATACGCCTGGTCAAATTCAGGCTTCGCAGCAATGGATCTCTCCAAATCTGCAATAGCTCCCTTGGTATCACCCAATCCCTGCTTGATAGAACCACGGTAATAAAATGCTTCTGCAAACTTTGGCTCCAGTGCAATGGCTCTGTCCAGGTCCCGCAATCCACCATCGGTGTCTCCCATCTCACTTTTTATCAGACCCCGATATGCATATCCCCGGTGGTTATTCTGTTCAATACGTAACCATCTGTTTACATCATCTATGGCAGCAGGCAGGTTTCCGGATTCAAGCTGGACAATGGCTCTGCCTTCCAGACCACGCGGATTCTGAGGTTCGCGGGCAAGAACTTCATTATACTCTGTTAATGCTCCCCGGTAATCCTTTTTCTTGAGTTTACCATTGGCAGAGATGAGTAAGTCATTAATATTTTGCGCATATACAGTTGTGGTTAATAGCAGTCCACACACTATATAGAAAAAACGTAAGGCTAACATAAAAATACAACGTTGTTGAAGTTAGGTCTGATAGTAGATCAGGTATATGTCCGCAATCTTTGTTCCAATTTTTCAATACTACCAACAAAAACCTAAAAATAAAACAACCAGTGAAGAATCCTCTTCACTGGTTGTTTTAGTAGAAAGTATATTATTCGTTTTTACAGGAATAAGCTACTATTTCAGAGCTTATCTACAAGTAAAATCGGACCACTATATATTAGTTAGCAGGAGTTGCATTACTTTTTACTTCGCCTTTGATAGTCAACACAACTGGTGCAGTTCCTACGTTGGTAGTCAAAGTAACAGTTTTTGTGAAAGGACCAACTGCAGCAGCATTGAATGTAGCTTTCACTACACCTGTTTTGCCAGGAGCGATAGGCTCTTTTGAATAATCAGGAACAGTACAACCGCAAGATCCCTGAGCAGCTGAAATAATCAAAGGAGCGCTACCAGAGTTTGTGAATTTAAATTCAGCAGTTACTGGCTTTCCTTGTGGAATAGCAGCAAAGTCATGTGTAGTTTTTTCCCATTTGAAAGCAGGAGCTTTAGCAGAAGCAGATTTAGTTTGGGCAAATACAGCTGCAGAAACAGCGAATAGAAATGCGATGGCTAATGCGATTTTTTTCATGATAGTATACGTTTAATAGATAAGAATTACTTGTTATTGTTACTCAACAGGACAAAAGTATAGCGAAAAACTGAAACCATCTCTCAACAATTCTTTAAATATTGTTAATGAAATGTTAATGCACCTTTCTGTATAGGTAAGCTTTTCATTTCTAAAAATAAGATCATGTATCTTTGCATTCATATGATTCTTTGAGAAAACGCGTTTTACACTAAAATACAGCAAATGAACCGTCGTACCTTTCGGCTTATAATCATTCTGGCAACTCTCTCTGTCTTTGGGATTGTGGTGGTGCAGGTTTTCTGGTTCAGACAGGCTTTTAATGTAAGGGAGGTAGAGTTTGACCGAACTGCCAGAGAAGCATTAGCCAAGGTAGCCCATTCCATTCTGCGTTACAATCAGCATACTGTCTCATCCAATGTCTCTATAAAAAAAGCTTCGTCCAATTACTATGTTGTGATGGTCAACGATGTGATTGATGAGGAACTGTTGAAAACACTGCTGCGCAATGAACTCGAAAAAAGGGATATACGCATAGACTTCCAGTACATAATTTATGATTGTGCCAACAATGAGGCGGTTTTTGGAAATTATTTCGTTTTTGGAAAAGAGGACATCCATCCTACAGCCAATCAGATTTTTCCTAAGATTGCAGGTGACAACTATTACTTTGGTATTCGGTTTGTAAATAAAGATCTGGCACTGGTAGGGGAAATGCGGTTCTGGATATTTTCGTCAGCTGTGTTGTTGATCGTAATCTCTTTCTTTGCGTATACATCCTTTGTGGTTCTGCGCCAACGTCGTCTATCTGAAATCCAGCAGGATTTTATCAATAACATGACGCATGAATTTAAAACGCCACTCTCTACCATTTCTATATCATCTGAAGTATTAAAGAATCCGAAAATCACCCAGTCTCCAGAACGTTTACTTAGCTATGCAACTATCATTGGGCAGGAGGCTAACCGCCTGAAAGGACAAGTGGAACGGGTGCTTCAGATGGCATCACTGGAGAATGAAGAAATAAAACTGAAGAAAGAAACTATCGATCTGCACCAACTCATCACTCAGGCAGCAGAGCCTTTTCAGCTTTCTCTTACAGAAAAAGGAGGCACATTGCAATTACATCTTGATGCTACCCGCAATCAAATTTCCGGGGACAAGCTCCATATTACCAATGTATTGTACAATCTTCTGGATAATGCAATTAAATACAATCACAAGGTTCCTGAAATACTAATTACTACACAGAACGAAAAAGACCAGATAAGTTTTACGGTTAAAGACAATGGTATTGGTATCAGTCAGGAGCACATAAAACGGATTTTTGACCGTTTTTATCGCGTTCCAACAGGTAATGTTCATGACGTAAAAGGGTTTGGGCTTGGATTAAACTATGTCAGGCTCATTGTAAAGGCACATGCTGGTACAATCAAAGTGACCAGTGAACCTGATCAGGGAAGTAGCTTTACGATCTGGTTACCAGTAACTTCAGAAAAGCTTGCATAACAATGGTGTTCTTTTCTAACTTTAAAGCCCTGTAGCTGAAATCAGATCGTACACCTATTTTTTATACTAAATTCTACCTACATACTTGAGCAAAGCACATATTTTATTGATAGAAGATGATCTTAACCTGGGATTTGTGATCAAAGACAACCTGGAGATGGAGGGATTTTCGGTAACACTGTGTGATGATGGAGAAAAAGGCTGGCATGTATTTACCCAACTTACTTTTGATATTTGTGTACTGGATGTAATGCTTCCCAAGAAAGATGGCTTTACTCTAGCCCAGGATATTCGCCAGAAAAATACTCAGATTCCAATTATCTTTCTTACAGCCAAGTCCATGAAAGAAGACAAGATAACAGGATTTCGTATAGGGGCTGATGATTATCTAACCAAACCTTTTAGCATCGAAGAACTTACCTTGCGGATTGAAGCTTTGTTACGACGCAGTAAACCCTCTATCAATCAACAAAATCAGTATGCTCTCGGAAAATATGTATTTGACTATCCCAACCTAACCTTACGGTATGAGTCACAGATGCAGACTCTGACTCAGAAGGAAGCTGATGTGTTACTGCTGTTGTGCAAGAATGCAGGTAAAGCAATGAAAAGGGAAGAGATATTAGTGCAAGTATGGGGCAGTGATGATTATTTTCTGGGAAGAAGTCTGGATGTATTTATTTCCCGCTTGCGAAAACACCTGAACAATGATCCAACGGTAGAAATCTCCAATCTTCATGGCGTAGGATTCAAGCTAAAAACGCCTTCGTTATAGAGACTTCAGAAAATGGAGAATAGTCCTCCATTTTCTGAAAACCACAGAAAGCTTATGCTTTCCAAACTTCTTCTCGGTGTTTGCCTACAGAAAGCACAAAACGGGTCGGGCTTGGGATTAAAACCAGACGAGCCTCTTTGCCTGGAAATTTCTCTGTTTCCACCCATACACCTTCTTTATGGTCTACTTCATAGATAGGTCTTCCATCAGGATGCTGGCCTACTTTTTCATATTTTTGTGCCAGATAAGCTGTAGGTAGTAATACCTCCGAATCCATATCGTGTGTATCATGAACCTCTTCCAATGCATCTTCTAGAAAATCTCCATATTTATCTATGAAGTCATCTTCCATGTCATGAAGCTGCTCCTCAACTTCATCGTAACGTTCATCTGAATAATTCATATTACTTAGCTGAATCTTCTTTTCAACTAAAGCAATTAAGGCTGCATCTAGCTTTTTGGTATCCATACTCAAAATAGTATATTTAGTCATTTATTGTAAAACAACACAGCAGGAAAGCATTCTTACCAAGGATTTCAATTTACTTGCAACATGTAGCAAACTAGTCAAACAGGTAGTATCCAAGCCTGTTTCGGGCTTTTACTTTCTATCAAAGTGTTTTCAAAGGTAGTAAAAAAATGATGAAAAAAGCAAAGCCGAAATCTTACCAAAATCTATCTTTGTGCTATATCAAACCTATATTTCTATGATAAAAATCCGAGAAGCCACTTCTAATGATTTTCAAACCATTCAACAAATAGCCCATCAAACCTGGCCAGATACGTTTGGCTCTATCTTATCCAAAGAACAAATTGCCTACATGCTGGACTGGATGTATAGTATCCCTTCTTTAGAGGAACAGGTTACCCATAAAGGACATACGTTTCTACTGGCAGAGAAAGAGGATACAACTTTTGGTTATATATCGTATGAACTCAATTACACGAATCAACCCAAAGTCAAGATTCATAAAATCTATATTCTGCCATCTTCCCAAGGAAAAGGAGTAGGCAAGGCACTGTTTACTCAGGTTGAAAATATTGCCAGATCTCATTCCCAGCAAACCCTGTCGTTGAATGTAAACAGACAAAATCCTGCTGTTCAGTTTTATGAAAGAATAGGCTTTCATGTAGCGGGTCAGGAGAATATTGACATTGGCAATGGCTTTCTGATGGAAGACTACATTATGGAAAAATCATTAGAGCCTGCCTTGGCTTAGTGCTATCCGACTGACAAACCAACAAAACACGTACAACCGTTTCCGAACTCCATGTCTTATAAATTATTTGTACCGTTTCTCTGTACGCTGATTGGTATAGCAACTCTTTCAGAGCTAGCCGCCCAGAATCAGAAGGCCAAAATCAAAACAGCTTATTTTCCTCCCGCTCAAAGCTGGCAGCATCAAACTCCACAATCAGTAGGTTTGAATGGTACAAAACTTTCAGAGGCGATTTCCTTTGCTATTGCGAATGAAACTCAGGCTCCTCGTAGCATGGAAGCCAATCACTATCGCACCTTCGGGAAAGAACCTTTTGGAGATGGTATCGGTCCTTTTGCAGATCGTGGTGCACCAACAGGGATCATTGTATACAAAGGATATATTGTAGCCGAATGGGGAGAACCTCAACGGGTAGATATGACACATAGTGTGACCAAAAGTTTTTTGTCGACAGTTGTAGGGCTGGCAGTGGATCAGGGACTGATCCGGAGTGTACAGGATACGGTAGCACCCTATGTACCACCTATTGAAGTATATAATCCGCAACAATCTATTTCCAGACCGGCTGAAGACATCGGACAATCCGAATTAATCCGGCCTTTTGCAACTCCTCATAACCAAACGATTACCTGGGATAACCTTTTGCGGCAAACCAGCGACTGGGAAGGCACCTTATGGGGTAAACCTGAATGGGCCGACAGGCCCAGCGCTAATGCCAGTGAATGGCAAACCCGCCCACGCAATAAACCAGGCACCGTTTATGAATACAATGATGTACGGGTAAATGCCTTGTCACTGGCAGCATTAAGTGTATGGAGAAAACCCCTGCCACAAGTGCTAAAAACCTATATTATGGACCCAATTGGTGCCTCTAACACCTGGCGATGGAATGGATACCGTAATGCCTGGATTGTGCTGGATGGTCAGGCAGTGCAGTCCGTAAGTGGTGGTGGTCACTGGGGAGGGGGTATGTTTATCAACGCCTATGATATGGCCCGGTTTGGTTTACTGACTCTTCATAAAGGAAACTGGAATGGCAAACAACTGATTTCAACACAATGGGTTGCCCAGGCACTTACACCAACCACTCCAGAGCCTACGTATGGGTATATGAACTGGTTTCTGAATACAGACAAAAAGTATCTGCCCAGTGCTCCTGTTACTGCATTTGCCCATATAGGCAATGGTACCAATATGATTTATGTAGATCCGGAGCATGAACTGGTGGTAGTAGCCCGATGGATCGATAATAAGGCACTGGATGGAATGGTAAAAAGAGTATTGGATGCATTTCCGGAAACAAAGTAATTTTTCGGAACCATCCCACATCAATATAGATTATAGGTATATCCTTAAAAAAGATTCTATGGCAACTCCCAAGATCCCTGCTAAAATATTTGTCAGACAACATGAGATCACAGCCACTTTTTTGCAGGAAGTAGACAAACATCTGGCAGATATTGTCTCTGGCAAGGCGACCGAAATGTTTGAGATTCGCGACATTGCGGATATCATGCACATACACCCTACTCATCTGAGCAATACCATAAAACTTACTACGGGTAAGCCGCCCTGCTACTTCTTTGAAGAAAAGATTCTGGATATTGCCAAAACCCGGTTACGGGAAACGTCTGATCCTATAGCCGAAATAGCCATTGCGTTAACCTACGACCCGTCCAATTTTGTCAAGTTCTTCAAACGTTTTACCGGAGTGACACCCAAACAATATCGTGAAGAAGTACAGAGAGAAAAATTCCTTTCAAAAACTGAACTAGTCACCATTTAATCTGAAGCTGTCACCATATTTCTGAGACGGAACTACTGCAATTTTGTACCATTATTTCACCAATACAATACGAATAATGGAAACTACTAAAATTGCACTGATTACAGGAGGAAGCCGGGGTCTCGGCAAAAACACTGCATTACACCTGGCCCAAAAAGGAACAGATGTAATCCTGACCTATCGTACCCAGAAAGAGGAAGCAGATAATGTCGTGAAGGAAATACAGAACCTTGGGCAAAAAGCAATCGCACTTCCACTGGATGTAGCTGACAATAAGGCTTTTGATACATTTATCCAGACCGTATCTGAAAATCTTAAAGCCACCTGGAACAGAGATACGTTTGATTTTTTGATCAACAATGCTGGCATTGAGTCTTACTCACTGGTAGCAGATACAAAAGAAGAAGAGTTTGACAGCCTGTTACAGGTACATTTCAAAGGAGTCTACTTTCTGACGCAAAAGTCTCTCCCACTGCTTGCCCATAATGGCCGCATTGTCAACTTCTCCACAGGTCTGGCCCGATTCTCTACACCCGGATATGCTGCCTATGCCTCGATGAAAGGAGCTATTGAAACGTTTACCAAATACCTGGCAAAAGAAGTAGGTTCACGGGGAATTACTGTCAATGCCGTGGCGCCAGGTCCTATCGAAACAGATTTCACCAAAGGTGCTTTCGAAGCGAATCCTCAGTTGAGAGACATTCTATCCTCTCAAACAGCACTTGGCAGAATAGGACAACCTGATGATATAGGTGGAGTAGTTGCCTTCCTTTGTAGTGAAGAAGCCCGATGGATTACTGCTCAGCGTATTGAAGTATCCGGAGGGTTGTTTTTGTAATGTGGAGTTAAAACTGGTTCGGCCAACCTGAGTCATTCCGAATATTGGATGTGAGCAAAACCCAAGTCTATTTCTTTTATAAGTGTGGGCTTGGGGTAATTTTTGAGAATTACTTTCTCTTCATTTGTTTATTGTCACTTACATTGTTCTTCCACTGGCTCCTTCATTTTTTGCTTGTCCAAAAAATGAAGCAAAAAAGGACACTTTTCTCCGATCCTCCCACCCGCAAGGCCAAAGGCCAACCTCGCGGAGAAAAGATTCCCTACGCACCTACACGACCTTTCGCTATTGAGGTTGTCTTTGCTCTCTTTGTAACATTTGTTTTTACCTTACTCAAAATTTGAGATGAATCAGATCATATATTACTTAGCCCGTATCTGTCCATTCCCTCTGACAATCCATTTGTAACTGGTTAGCTCTTCCAGAGCCATAGGGCCTCGAGCATGCAGCTTCTGAGTGCTGATGCCAATTTCAGCACCTAAACCAAACTGAGCTCCATCTGTAAAAGAAGTGGCAGCATTTATATAAACAGCAGCGGCATCCACTGCCTTGGTAAATTTCTCCGCAGTGGGCATATCTTCTGTGACAATGGCTTCGCTATGTTTGGAACTATAGGTAGCAATATGGTCCAGTGCATCTTCTAGTGTACGAACAGTACGAATGGCCATTTTCATCGACAAAAACTCTGTTCCAAAATGTTCAGGCAAAGCTCTGTGTAATAACCCATAAGGATAATATCCCTGTAACTGATCAAATGCCTGATCATCAGCAAAAAGCTCTACTCCATCTTCTCCCAGTGGGGTTACCAATGCGACCAAATCTGGCAAACGATTTTGATGAATCAGCAAACAATCCAGGGCATTACATACGCTTACCCTACGGGTTTTGGAGTTATGTACTATGTTAACTGCCTTAGTAAGGTCTCCGTTTTCATCAAAATACACATGCACAATACCTGCTCCTGTCTCAATTACAGGAACCCGGGAATTGGCCCGTACAAAGTCAATCAGAGACTGGCTACCACGAGGAATGATCACATCCACATATCCTACCGCTTTCAGCAACGCATCTGTAGCACTCCTATCAGGCGGTAACAAGTGTACAATATTCTCGTCGATACCATAACGCGTCAAAATACGCTTGATAACAGAGATAATAGCTTCGTTTGAATAAGAGGCATCACTTCCACCTTTCAGAATACAGGCATTACCTGACTTGAGGCATAACGCAAACACGTCGAATGTCACATTGGGTCTTGCTTCATAGACAATACCGATGACACCAAGTGGAACCGTTATTTTCGTTAATTCCAATCCATTAGGCAGCAGCTTTGAAGAAAGTATTTTTCCTACCGGATAATTTAGCCGGGCTACATTGCGAATATCATCTGCAATAGCTTTAATACGTTGGGGCGTAAGCTTTAACCGGTCAAACTTAGGATCGTTTTCATCCATCCGATCCAGGTCCTTCTGATTTTCAGCCAGCAGAAAAGCTGTCTCCTGCTCTGCTTCATTGGCAACATCCAGCAGTACCTGATTAATGGTAGTCACCTCCAGTAAAGGAATGGTGCGACTTGCTTTTCCAACAGCTTCAAAAGCTTCCTGAAGAGATTGTGTAGTGGTTAACATATGCGAAAGAAAATAACAGTCAAATTAGAAACAGAGGTATTAAAAAAAACCATTCCTGCCAGCGAATAAGTTTATCAGACCAGAAAGAGATAATCATAATGCACCAGAGGCTTTTTATTTTTCTCGCCCAGGTATGTCTTTGCTACCTCAGCTCCATATTGTGCCATGCCTAATCCAACCAGTTCATCATTTTCTGTGACAATCTTTATAATATCTCCCTTTTTAAAATCTCCTTCCAGTCGGGTAATACCTATTGGTAAAAGACTCACGGCTTTATCAGGCTGCAACAAACTTACCTTTGCACCTGCATTTATATAAACAAGCCCTTTGGCATATCCTTCTGAATTAGCTACCCATCGTTTGAGTTTGGATTTATTTTCCTGTGTGGCAAATACGGTTCCTACAGCTTCTTTTCGCAAAATAGATGTCAGAATATCCGGTGTCTTTCCATTGGCAATATGTACCTTGATACCAACCATAGCCAGCTTGTGTGCAATATTACACTTGGTAATCATCCCTCCCCTGCCAAAGTTTGATTTCTCCGCAGAAACAAAACGGGAAAAGTCTGTTCGGGTTGAATCAATAACCGGAATCAGCGAGGCACCTGGCTCTTTGGGAGAGCGGTCATAAATACCATCTACATTGGTCAGAATAATCAAGGCATCGGCCCCTAACATCGAGGCCACCAGACCCGCCAGTTCGTCATTGTCTGTAAACATGAGTTCCGTTACAGAAATCACGTCATTTTCGTTGATGATAGGGATGATGTTGTTTTGTAGCAATGTACCAAAACAACGTTTCATATTCAGGTAGTGCATCCTGTCTCTGAAATCTTCCTTGGTCACCAGAATCTGTGCACATATCAGGTTATGGGGTTGCAGTAACTGTGTATAGATATTTAGCAATTTTACCTGTCCGATAGAGGCCAGCAACTGACGGCGGGCAATGGGATCTGTTTTGTCTGAAACAGGCATAAGACTCCTTCCTGAAGCTACTGCTCCAGAAGAAACCAATATTACTTCAACACCCTGGCTTTTAGCGTGTGCAATTTGGCTGATCAACTGCCCCATAACAGCTTCATCCGGAAGGCCGTTACCTCCTGCGATTACATTCGACCCAACCTTTACTACTATTTTTTTATAAGCAGACTCTGACATACATACTATTATTACAGAACTATGGTGCAAAAATAGAATTTGTCAGCAGGAAAGCATCCTATCGCCCTCATTTTTACTAAGTAAAAATACGGATACCCGGAATCAATGCACTCTGAAAATGAATGGAAGAAACTTTTCTAGAAGCTTCTGACCTAAATTCCGGTCAAACGCAAAAATCAAAACATTCGTGATTAATGACTGAGCTAAACACAAAATAACCTGTATTACGTTCAGGTTTATTTTTGACTGGAGTTCCGGTTGTTTTTGTTATTGACTGGAATACCGATCACTTTCAAGAAATATTCGAATAATGGTCAATTTTAAAGAATATCAAAATACTGATCACTTCTCTGAATGATCAATAGTCTGATCAAGTTGAAAGAGTATCAGAATTCTGATAAAGAAGGTATAATTGTCTGCCCTATCGGAATCTGACTGGCAACTATTCATACACCACCTATCCTCTCAGATAAAGGGCATAGAGGAAGCAGAACCTGAACGTGCGCAGGCAATGTGTAGCCTGATGCCTTCCTATCTGGAAGGCTGGCAACGTAAAAAACGTAGAGGACTATCCTGTAATTAAGTAATTATTCAAACAAATAACCTTACTTATCGATCCATACCTGCTGGGTGAAGGTACCATTTACAGCAGCATCCCAAACCTCAACTCTTACCCATTTTCGATCTTTCAGGTGTGTATTAAATGTAAATTTCTGCTTGCCAAAAGGTTCTGTATGGGTCAGATCAATCCGCTCCCGAAAGACCTGCTTGCCATCACCGGAAATAATTTCAGCAAACGTTAAAGGAAACGTCCAATCCACCTCCAGCACGATAGTAGCTTTTCCATCTTGTGGTAATTTACTAGTCTCACCAGCTTTTTTTCCACTTACCGTGAAAGAAGGTAACAATACCTCTCCGGTAGAGACAAAGAATCGCCCTTGTCTCATAGCATCCAATACAGATTGCCACCCCTGATTGTAGTCTGGTAACTGGTCTAGTTGCAGATAGTTTACATTCAGGTGAGCATACATTTCGTTCGCTGGTTCCACAGTAAACAAGTCAGCTTCAGCAATGACATGTTTTTTATATCCCCAGTTAGCCATATCATCCATCAGATCCAGTACACGACGGCTCAATCGGGGTTCTGACAAATCAGAGGGTATATTTTTCCAAGCCGCGCCAAAGAAATGATCAGACTTGTAAAAGTCCTCGTCTTTGTATTTATCCGGATAACCAGTAGATCCCTTCGTACGGGCGTGAGCTGTCCAGGCCAGGCCATTTTCAGCTTCCAGCAGTTTAAGCATATCCTGTTTGTCAGCAATACGATAGACCTTTCCAAATGTAGGATCTTCAGTCACAAATGGCATATCAGGCTTGCGGGCCATAATCCAGTTTACAGGCTTTGGAAAGAAGCTGAGCCAGTGCCCACCAAAAAACTCATTGGGTTCTTCACCAGGCAGCAACAGAAAATCTTTCGATGACCAGCGTTTACACATCTCGTGCAGCGTTTTGAGTTCAAGCAACCGAAGACTATCCGGACCTTTAGGATGAGCTGTATAATGAAACTCAGCCAGATGTACAATGTCAACCCCACTTTGCTTAAAGACATTCACAAAGTTTGGTGTTTGTGGCACTGGCTTTCCGGCTAGCATCACGCTCATCACAAATTCATTGTGAAAATGACTTGACATCGTTTTATAGTCTGGCAATGGTTTATACGAATCACCATGCGTAAACTTCTTTACCACTTCCAATGTCTGGGTAGGTTCATCAGCACTTAACAGGCAGAAAAAGTTCAACCTTTGTTGAGTCTTCGGAGGTGCATTCACCCAGGGAACCCAACGGTTATCACCCATTAAGTCCTGCCGAATGCCAATGCCAAACTCAGGTAACAGTTCCCGATAATTACGTCCGTGCCAGGTAAAGTTCAGATTAAAAGCTTCATCCAGTGGATAGAAGTATTGATGAGGCGCAGGAAATACAGCCAGACTGCCTGCCTTGTTTTGTCCGATAATCGTACGATACTTAACAGCCTGGGCTTTGGCAGATTGTGTTAAATTGGCTATTGTCTGCTGCATTTTGTCTTCCGTATCTGACCAGGCAATAGTATTCCATACATTTTTTTTCGTAGTTAACCCTGCATCATATAAAATCGCAGTGGAATCTATCTCCGTACTCATTACAGCTGCAACATTGAACAGAGGGCTACCTTTATAGACCGTAATCTCAACAACCCCATGGAAAGTAGAAGCCCTGGCATCACCCACCCGTATGACAGTTCGGGAGCCCATGCTCTGAACGCTGGCCTTCTGTTTATCCAACCCAATGACATAGGACTGATGGGGTCTTTTATTGGTTTTATCAAAAAAGATATTCCAGCCATTTTGAGAGATCAGGTCACGTTTGCCAATTGTGAGTACAAAGGCAGGATCAAGATCACTGGCAATCTCTTTCAAAACTCCCCGCTGTGATACCTGAAGACTGGAAAAAAGAGGTTGGCCGGACTCCAGGTTAAGAATCATCTGTGCCTTTTCTCTCGCTTCTGTTGGCCAGTTTATTTCCAGCTTGTTTCCTGTTTGAGTCACAGATATTCCACTCTTTCGCTGATAACCAGTCCAGTCTATGGGTATTTGTCCATAAATCACTGGACACAAAATAGGAATAAAAAGTATCAGCAGGGCAATATTCTTCATATGAGGCTTGGTTGATGTAAGTGGCAAATCACTTTATCTGTCAGCCGTAAATTAGGTATAATATCCTAACAACCAAGCGCATACCTGGTATTCAATGCCTGTGAACTGACTGCTGGACAAACGGAATAAAAGCGAGGCAGTAGTAGTTATCAATGTGTGAAAAAAGAAGAAAAACTACTCCCATCGCTTTTGAACAAATTTAAGAAGGATTTGCCCAAAAGCCAACAAACC
>NZ_JASJOR010000062.1:0-19096 GCF_030068545.1 Xanthocytophaga flava
AAATTTGCAACTATATAGGTGCGTATCGTATCTTTCGAAAGGATTTCCATTTAGAGTGATATTTTTTGGTTCGCATCTCAAAATTCACTCTTTTTCGGGAATCCTTTCCTTTTACTAAACAACTTCATTCTTTTAGATTAGAGCCTACACTATTGTGTTACCTAAGCCTAGACTCCTATTAAACACTAAGTTGTATATTTTAATATCTTTTTATCAATACTATCACGAATAATTTGACTGACTGCATCTTTCTTTTTTAGTAGCGTTATTACTAGCTTTCGATAATGTTCTCTGTTTCCTATTCCGGTTAGGTCACATACCCGTGAATTAGGAATAAGAGCGTTCTTTAGGTTGAAAATCCGCAATATAGCATCATAATCTTTAGTGTTTGCCACATTTTCGAATTGTGTTCTTATAGTATTATACAGGGTTTGCTTATCTATACTATTATACAGCAAGTCGATTTCAGTTATTGCAGTTGTAATATTGCTAGAACAAAAATTAGAAAGATTAAATAGCTCTCGTTTTAATAACTCTCTATAGTGTAGTAATATTTGAGATTCTAGTTGTGTTTTGAAGAAGTCAATTAGGTTTTGTCTGACTTCTCTAAACACTATTTCTGGATCTTTACCCATATGGGATGCTACTGACCTTACTATGCTTTCTATTAAAAGTAAGTTTTCTGCTTCTGCTACATCCAGTACCCAGATGTTTTTAGTATTTAGTTTTTCAATATCACTCGATTGCCGTCTATCTCTATCTATAATACCAAAGGAGTTTATATGATGAAATCCATTTAACTCATTGAAAGATTTTACTGATTGAATGACCTTTTCACAACCGCCTAACGGTTTAAGGGTATAATTAGAATAAACCTGTTCATAAATCTCATAATCAATGCTGCTATTATCACCTTCTAAAAATATTACAGGTTTACGACTGCCTAAAACTTCAAGATAGAGTTGTTCGGGAATGGGCATCTCCTCATCTAAAATTTCATAATCCCACACATTATTTCCTTCATACGATTTTGCCCATATTTTTACGGCATTTTGCCTTGTAAATGCAAAGTCTATATCATGAGTCAGATAGATAAGAGCGCAATCTGGTCTTTCCAGTTCAATTAAATCAAAGAGAGTTTTAACCAGTGACCTATGAATATGCATTTCGGGTTCGTCAATAATAATTATTGAATTGATTGGCGCACAAACCACCTCGCCTATTAAGTAAAAAATGACCCTTTCCCCATCACTCATTTCTGATGAGTTATATTTGTTTTCCTCTTTTCCTATAGGATATGTTTCAATAATGCCCGCTCTTTTTAATAACTTTCTATGTGGAAGGACTGTCTCCCAAATTCTTTGAACCCTATCTAATTTTGTGAAAGGTTTATTAATTCTTCCCTCTTTATAATTCAAAGAATCCTCATATTCTTCTGTATGAAGTAATGTTAAAAGCTTATCAAAGTCATTAAGCAAAAAAGTGTTAAAATTATCTCCCCAACGACTCCCCTTCTTTTGATATATATATGTTTGTTCATTATAAGATTCATAATAAGTACCATAATAAAATTCTTTTTCTGCTCTTTCTTTCGATTTGGGACTAACCTCCCTAGGCATGCTTAACGATTTTTGTGCGGAAATTCTGTGTGTTTGTCCCAGATAAGCTTCTTCAATTCTTGAACCAAATCTGGTTTTACCAGCACCATTAGCACCTACAATAACAAGTTGGTTAAAGTCTAAAATTAAATCGATATTTGGATTCCCCTTTTTAGTTGGTAGTTGTATCTCCATTTTAAATAAGAAATTTATTAAGGCAGATCGTTTTATAATAATGAAAGTTGTTCTTTTTAGATTGAAACCTATCTTTTCCAGAGAGTAGATTTCTTTTTAATCTTTTCACTTAATTTTAATCCAAATTCTCCCTGTGTTGCTTGAGGCACAGACTGTCCATTGTCTTGAATATCTAAAATTTGTGCCTTTGTGTATTGACCGTCTCTTTCTATAAATAATTCATCATTCACATTTAGAGTGATATTTTCAATATTAACAATGCAGACTTGTTCATTATTGAAAAATTCAGTTGGTTCATAAACAAAACTTAGATCACTGGGTTTAAACTCTATAAGTCCAAATTCCAGAATAGATTTTCTGGCTTCTTCTTTTGTGATGATACCATTTTCTATGTCAGAGTAGAGTTTGAAAAGCTGCCAAGTTGATAAAAGACCTCTTTCATCATTGATTGCATCTTGTATTTGATGCTCTGTGAATGGTGGATTTTGCCTTTTTAGTGGAGGTAAATATCTTTGGTGATTCACGATGTATAATGCCAAAACATCGAATTTTCCTCGTTGTTTACATCTACGGTGTTTAATCTTTGAAATCTGACTACAATCTGAATCTGTCGAAGTTCCTCCAATTCCTTTACATTCAATAATTAAAAGTCCATTAGGCAGTATTACCTGTATATCTTCTTCAAGAACAGTTGAAGACGTATCTGTCTCATCATAATTTTGAACATCTACAAATTCTAGCCATTTGAGATACTTAATTAGAGCATTTACAAGATGCTCACCGCTTTCTGTCAATATATCATGTAGAAAAGAATATTTAGCTATATTATGCTCAGTCTTTTTCCTATTTTCTTCTAGTTTTTGCTCATACTCTTTTTGTAGATCTTCTTTCTCTTTTAAGAAAAACGCATGTTTAGGGAGCCAGTATTCTGTTTCGTTTTTCCAGGCAAATGAGGTTGAATAAGGAAAAAGATTAGGGAATATCGAAGGTGCTATTTTAGATAGGAATTCTAATAGAAAGCTGCTCTTATCTTTAATTTGAGGAAAAAGTATTAGATTCCCTTTTTCATGAAATTGTATATAAGATACAATCTCGTCATTTATATTTCTGATTAATGGAAAAAAGTTTTGGTCTTTAATATACTTAGAACCTTCTAATGTTTTTGGATGGTAAAACGTTTGATCATAAGTAATGTTTCTCTTGTATTTTTCTAAAAGTGAATAAAAATCATCCGGCATTTCACAAATGGAAACATCTTTACCATAATTAGCATCTGCCAGAGGGATATTATCATAGAAAGAATAGATATCATATGTTTCAATATCTAGACTTTCTGAATAACTTTCTGTGACTTTTATCGTTTCATAATCAACGCTATAGCTTCTTGCTGAAAATACTATAATTAGAGATGGGCGGTTTGTAATCTTACTGAATTCTTGCTTTAAAAGATCACTCACAATAGGTCTTGGGTCAAAAATTGTTTCGGGATATCTGCTCACAAGTTTATATAAGGATTTGCCTGTTTGTGATTCGCTTAGATGATCTTTTGCCTCATAGTCAATTGTACTAAAATTATTTAGATCAAGTATTATTATGTCATATTCATGAAGATTTAGAGGAAAACCACTTAGATTCAAAGAGATTTCGTGATATTCTCTTTTAGAACGGTTTGGAATAGTAATTTTAGCACCTAATGTGCCATCATAGATATTGGCCCCGGACTTTTTTAGTTTTGCAACTGCCTCTGCTTCTAAATCAAAACAGCAGATTCTAGGCCTCTCTATCAGTGTTACAATCTCGGATTCTATCTTAGATACTTTGTGTGATTTACTGTTTTCCTTATGAGATCTTTCCATTATAGCTATTTATGAAAAATGTAATTTCTAGGCTATTATAAATGTAGTCTAAATATATAAATTACTAAAAAAGGTAAAAGGTTCTAGTTAAAGAAATGGCACAAACGTATTCTTTCAACTAGATAATAGAATACACTTGTGCTTTTATTAATATACTTAAGATTAATGCTCACTTTTCTTTACCTCCCCACTCCCCGTCATCAACCAATTCAGGTTCACATCATAAGTCACATGCAGGCTGTAGAGGAAGAAGCAGGAGCCTGTAGGTTTTGGAATGTGTAAATTAAATTTCTGCAGGTGTATGCAACCTACTCGAAAATATATGCATCTCTTTGTCCTGGCTGATATGTCCTGATAGCAAGGTGTCATAGCCAAATCTTATCCTACTGTATATCATCCTAACTTTCTATTTTCGATCAAACAAGCGTAGTATCTATGAAAAGCCGCTTATTCCTCTTTCTCCAAAATCATTCTTTGAAATCTTGTTTCTATTTTGTTATAATTCTTTTCACCACGGTTCAGGCGCATGCGCAAGAGAACAACCCATTTACCACTGGATTTGCGGAAACTATCTCATCAAAAATACTAGGGCAGGAACGCACTGTCTGGATACACATTCCTAACAGCAATGGCGGAAATAAAATCAAGGACCGGGGTCGATATCCTGTACTGTATTTGTTAGATGGAAGTGAAAATTTCAACACCGTTGTCAGTATCACAGAGCATATGGCGGAAACGAGCCTTTGTCCTCCCATGATTGTAGTTGGCATTGTGCATACAAATCGCTTAAGCGAACTAACTACAGGTACAGATAAAGAGTTACCTGATGTGGTTGGCAATGGTAAAAACTTTATGGCCTTTGTCGAGAAAGAGTTGATTCCGTATATCGATGCAAACTATCCAACCACAACGTATAAAACACTAATCGGTCATTCACTGGGAGGATTAACGGTCATACATACCTTACTTCATACTCCGAATCTATTTAACGCTTACGTATCTCTTGATGGATCGTTGTGGTGGAATAATGAAAAGATTCTCGAAGAGGCTAAGACAATTTTACCAGTTCAGCATTACAAAGGGAAAACTTTATTCCTGGCTCTGGCCAATCGGTTGGAAAAAGGAGTAGATACGCTAAGTGTGCAAAAAGATACCAATAATGCAACCAGACTGATACGCAGTAATCTGGCGTTTGTTAAAGACCTGACTAAATACAAAAACAATCAGTTATACTTTACATACAAATTCTACCCCGAGGACAACCACTCCTCTGTAAGACTAATTGGAGAATATGATGCCCTGCGATTTGTTTTTGCATTTTACAAGCTTAAACTATATGACAGCGAATTAGCCAATCCAAACTTTAACATCGACTCTGTACTGGTTGCGCATTATAAAAAGGTCTCTGACAATATGGGATACAGCGTTAAGCCAGATGAAAGTCAGGTTAACAATCTGGGATATCAAATGATAGGCAAGAAACAATTTAAGAAAGCGGAACGTCTGTTTAAACTCAACATCACCAACTATCCTTCCAGTGCTAACTGTTATGATTCTCTTGGTGATTTATATCTGGAGACTGGTGAGAAAAATAAAGCCATTGAGGCTTTTAAGACAGCATTAATGCTGAAAGAAATTCCAGAGACGAAAGAAAAATTAGAGAGGATACTGAATGAGGCAAAAAAGAAAGTCAAATCCTGAGTTTCTTTACATTTAATTACGAAAGCTGGAGAGTTAGTCCAGCTTTCTTTGTTTACAGATATATAGTATACAAGTGTATTGCTACTCATTACCCTTCCCCAGCATCCCACTCCTCGTCATCAGCCAGTTTAAGTTTACATCATAGGTTACATGCAGGCTATGGGTTGGTATTTGGTTTCAGAACTGATTGTATTAATCTCTGAAAAGCGAAACAAATGTGTTACATCATCTTTTGGAAATGGAAAGAATCGTGATTGTATAATAGGTGTAAACAGCTGGGGACATTTGCGGAGCGGAGGCTTTCAACTGGCCATCAAAAAGGACAGGAATGCTATCCTGCGTTTTGTAATTTAATTGTTCAAACTGCTCATATTCAGTATTACAGACCTGATAAAAACCAAAAATGGATCCCGCTTGCGTAACAAGGCTTATGTTATTGTTAGCTTTGTTATAGTAAAGTACACCTGGAACGCCTCTAACCGTTGATAATACAGGACTATCACAACCATATTCAGGCTGTTTTTCTTCCTTTTTACAACCGCATAGGTACAAGGCTAATGCTATAATAGTAACTATTTTTATTTTCATAGGGAATAAAGCTGTTGTTTATGTCTTGACACAAGATAAAGGTAGATAGTTGCATCTGTATTTATTGATTTTATGACATAACGTATAAAGAATACGATTTATTCCAGATGGAAATACGTGATGATGGGTAGTAACTATTGTTAACAAGGGCACTCAAAATGGAAAAGACCAGGCATAATAGGATACCTGGTCTTTTCCAGAATGTGATTATCATTCTCAGCTTTCTTGCCCGGTAAGGTGATGTCACAATTACATCTTTTGCCAATGGGTCGCATTGGGTGGAAAGGCTGAGACATACCCTATTTTAAGAGCTTGTTACTCACACAATGGTGACGATTGGCTCTGACAAAGTACATCTCCACTCCCGGTCATCAACCAATTCAAGTTCACATCATAGCATCTACAAAGTAGATGCTGCAAAAGTATAGGGAATCCTACATAGCCGCGTCAGTGTAGGTAAATTTTGTACCTTGCTTTTCTATGGATATTACACTGGAAAAAGAAAACTGTATGCGATTGTTGCAGTCCGGGCAATTGGAATCTATACAGGTCGGCCTGGAAACGGCTCAATCGTTATCTATTGATATTAGTGAGTTTCTTGCAGATATGGAGATACTTTATCACTGGATGACTACCGGGCAGGAGCGAAAGGAGTCGACACTGGCAGAAAAAATTTTGCGGATCTATTCCGGGTGGGAGCACGTTCATTCAAGAGAGGTACTGGATATGACCCATACCAGTCCGTATGAGATTGATACAGTTCCGGGGCAGATTCGCTATCTGACACACCTGAGAGAGTTTATTATTGTTGGACAACCGATAACAGATCTGCCAGATGAACTCGCACAGCTAACCGGATTGCAGAAAGTAGATTTGTATAATAATTCGCTTGGACATGTTCCAAAGGTACTTGGCTCGCTGACACAGTTAAAAGAACTGAAGTTGGGGAGTAATGCGTTAAAAGAGCTGCCAGATGAAATCTGGAATCTAACCCAACTGGAAATACTGAATCTGTATTTGAACCAGCTTACAGAAGTATCACCACAGATTGCCCGGTTGGTACATTTGAAAAAGCTGGATCTGACCGGCAATCCCATGTCTGCGCAAATGGTAGCCCAGATCCGGGAATGGCTCCCTGGCTGTAAGGTGCGTTTCTAGTCTGTTTTTGCCAGATCTCATGTTTTTTACCCACGACGCCCGACTAGTTCGGATTTATCGCATAGGTTACCTTAAGGTTTGTTGAGGTGATTTATCTGTAAAATACCTGTATGTCGTCTGATTCGTTCTATAATCCTGCCATTCATCACCGTCGATCTATCCGGTTGTCAGATTATGATTATAGTCTGGCAGGTTTGTATTTTGTGACCATCTGTGTAAAGGATAGGCAATGTTTGTTTGGACACGTTAACGGTGGGCAGATGGTGTTGAATGAGGCGGGGGAGATAGCCCGTCAAGAATGGGGAAAATCAGTCGAAATCCGGCAGGGAATTGCATTGCATGAATTCATCATCATGCCCAATCACATGCATGGCATTGTGGAAATTATAGATACAAAATGTAGGGGCGACTGGCAGGTCGCCCAGGCCACTACCATAGGCTCGGATCAAACCCATCGTTCGGCTGGGAACCAGGGCGATCTGCCAATCGCCCCTACAAGGTTAAATCCGAAATCGTTGGGTGCTATGATCGGTGGGTATAAAGCCAGTGTAACTAAAAAGGTTAATGATATTCGGCAAGCATCAGAGTCTGTTTGGCAGCGCAATTATTACGAACACATCATCCGCAATGCTCATTCCCATCAGCAGATTTCCGAATACATCACCACCAACCCCCAGCGATGGGAACAGGATGCCTTGTATGCGTTATAAAGTATTAATTTTCACCTCTCCACTTCCGGTCATCAACCAGTTAAGGTTCACATCATAAGTCACATGCAGGCTGTAGAGAAAGAAGCAGGAGGGGAGGCTCTGGCCTTTTTCCAGTTGGGAGATGTTGCTTTGGCCTAGTCCCATGCGTTGCACAAATTCGCGTTGAGGGAGTTTGGCTATTTCAGTGCGTACATATAAAATGCGTTGGCCTATCTTTTGTAAATCCATTGAGTTTGTAAAGTTATGGGTTGTGAATAATTGGTAATTCTGCGCAGAGTTAGGGTCAAATTGATTTTTGAACTGAACTATGCGCAGCCGTGAGTCTTGCCGTGAGTTATGCACAAGGCCTTTTCTGCCGTGAATTCCACACATACCTGGGACTGAAGCCTCGGCATGCAGTTGGCACGGGTCAGGCTCGGTTTTGTCGTGAACTATGCTCATCATCTTGCTTGCGCATAGTTCACGGCAGAGGGCTTGCTGCGCATAACTCTGCGCAAGAGAGTAAAGCTAGTGCAGGGTGGTGCCTGTCAGGAGTGTTTACCGAAGTCTAAACCCATAGCTGTGCTGATCTATTATCCATTTATTCAACACTGTAAATGCGATCTTGAAAGCAGCCGTTTCTGCATCATATCGGTTGGGATAGTCTTCGGTACAGGCCAGCTCTTCCGGATCAGTGAGTTGGTAGTTAGCATTGGTGTCTTGCCCGATCTGGAAGGTATAGACGGCCTGTTTGTCTTTCAGTGTGCCTGTTACATTGATCATCAATCCTTTAGACTGAAAGAAGTCATAGAGCATGTTGGTGTAGCGTTTGTTTCTTCCGGATAGTGCCAGCTTGATAGATGACTTTTGTGGGTCGGGATGTTGTATGCCCCAACTCAGAAAATCCAGATAGGCCAGGCTGTAACTGTGCGTCACTTTGCGCCAGAAGGAGGTAGACTCTTTGTGACTTTCTTCGTATTGATCGTATGCGTTTGTGTCGAAATACATATGGGTGTTGTTGGGTTTTAGGGTGAATAATGTGTTGTTATTGGTATTTGGATAATGGTGTTTTGTGTGATGGTATTTGTAGGGGCGCACCTATGTGTGCGCCCGGTTTCCTACAGGCTATGATTAGATTAATCCGAACCAATGTAGGGGCGACTGGCGGTCGCCCTGGTTCCCGCAAACAATGCCTGTAACAATCGGACAATGTAGGGGTGGGGCTTGCCCCCGCCCAGTTTCGGTATACAAACGATCAGGTTTATCAGACGCCATCGGACTGATACCATGCCGTGTCTGCGACGATCTGGGCGCACACACAGGTGCGCCCCTACATTAGGTCGGATTAATCCCAATCGTTCGGTGGGGAATCTGGGCAGGGGCGAGCCCTGCCCCTACAGGGTTCGGATTGTCATAATGGATTGTGTTTGATTGTATTTTTTCATCGGTGGTAGCCTGTATGAATAGCGGTGATTAATTGTTTAAACTCGTCATAACTGCGGATAATGTGATAATAGCCGCCTTGTTCTTCAATTCTTGCCTGAAACAGTTTCTGTTCCTCGCTCTGAATTCCCTCTTGCGATTTTAACTCGATAAAATGGCCTGTAGAGGCAAAGAAATATTCCAGATCAGCTACTCCCTTGACAACTCCCATAGATCGGTTTAAAGCGCCTTTAATGGCGTTCTGAGAGGTATTGTTATTCATGTGTAATAAGCCTCTATAGTGAGGGAAGGTGTTCCAGTGCCATTGGAAGCATAAGCCTTGTAAGCGGGATTCGGTGGGTTGCATAGTATATAGTATAGTTTAAATAGTAAATGACTGATTATTAGGTTAGTTACACTATCTACACTAGGTTACACTAGCGGTTACACTTCTAAGTAGCTATAAATGAGGTCTGTTACACTGGATACACTTGTTTCTTTTATACACGTGTATATATAATATATATAGTAGTATAGAATAGGGGATATATAGTGTGCTATACTCTCTCAGGAATTTTACGAACCCCAAAACAAGTGTATCCAGTGTAACTTGATTCATTATCAAAGACTTAAAGTGTAACCTGAAGTGTAACTATGTGTAACCGACAAACTGCATGTGTAACCCGAACCCGGATTTTGGCTGGTTAGAAGGGGTACTTATTTGAGACTATGACGTTTGTCTTCGTCACACAACACCCAGAATCCCCGAATGGATTTGCCGGAAAGTTTGATCGGCTTGCCCTTGTTGTTGTCAAAACCCAGCGATTTCATAGCCCTGCCAATCTTATCCGGACTCAGGTTTTTATAGGTACTGTAGATTTGAAGAAAATGACCAATGGTGGTCGATGAAACAAAAGCCGATCCGGAAGTCTGTGGAGTACAAGGAGTAAAGAACTTGATAATTAGCTCTTCTTCCTTTGACCGCTGGCGGTATTCTTCAGCTACCTCATTGATGCGTTGCATCTCTTCGTCAGTCATATCCGTGTCAACACCCTGGATGTACAGGTGATAGGCTTCTTTCCAGAGTTCATATTTGTCTACCGCATTGTATATGTCCCAGTTGATGCCTTCTGTCACCTCAATCACCCCAAAGCGGCGATTTCCGGTTGTGTCTTCCAGAAAGTCTACCTCATTGGCACAGCCGGCAAAGTTGACCAGACGAGGCTTGTTCTGGCCCCGTCTGTCGTAGTTGTAGCGCATAAACACCGTAGGCTGGGTAATCATGGATTTCATGCGTTTGTAGCCCATCTTCACAATGCTGTTAAACTCCTCATCAATCGCTATCCAGGACGAGCTCATCACCAGGTCATCCTGGTAGGTGCGTTCTCCGAACACATGCGGGGTTATCAGTTCGGTACGGCAATACAGATTATCGGGCAGCAGTTGTTTGATCCATGCACTTTTTCCAGCTTTCTGCTTGCCTGCCAGCACCAGCATCACACAGCTATGCACATCAAATGCCGATCCTACACAACCTACCAGCCACTTGCGCAGCACTGTAGTGGCAAAGTCATGACCATGCTTGCAGCACAACGATTCGGCCAGACGCCGGATATGGCCTGTAGTAGCACTACCCATGCCTTCAAAAAAGTCTCTCAACGGATTAAACTCTATAATACCTGACGACTTCATATAATCAAAGACCATGTCTTTGCCAATCGGCTGCAAAATCTTGCGGGAGGCATCAATGGTGATATCAATCAGATCTCTTTCGGTCTGGCGTATATAGTTGCGGTACACTTCCTGATTGAGTACATTCCGTTTCAGATCAGGCTGATATTCCTTAAAATACTTTTCGAGTCGTACCCAAAGCGGAATACGGTCTTCATCTATATCCTGAGGGGTAGCATACACCTGCTCTACTATAGGCCGGGTTATTTCCGGATCAATGCCATGGGCCTGTTGCAATACATTGACAGTTCCCTCCACGGTATTGCTTCCGTTCTTTCCCAGTTTGGCCGACTGTACAATGGCCTTGGTTTGTTCGGAAATAATGCTGATGCCATGCTGTTTGCAATACCACAGAAAGGTGGCAATGGTGACCTTCTTTACGCTGGTAGCATTGTGTCTGAGGCAGGCAGAATATTGCAGGTCTGCCTTTTTTGCATCATACAGTGACGAAAACTGACTCACTGCCAGAAAGCGGTCACGGCCTACTTCGCCAAAGTAATCAGCCAGAGCAAAGCCAATAGAGCACCACTGGTGGTAATTGCCTGTAATGTCGATTTGCCGGCTTTGTATCTGATCAAATACATGGTCTATGTCATGACTGCCAAAGAAGATATTGCGCGTATCAGGCTTTTTCTTTTCCTTTTCAGGATAGAGTTTAAACACCTTAGACTCTTCCATCACCCGTAGGTCCGGATCATAGCTGACAAACCGCAGACGAGACACATTGCGACCGCTGGGGTCTACGATCAGTCCATAGGTCTGGAAATAATACTGCGACAAGCCATCAAAGGCCAGTTTGTGTTTTTTGCCATCGATGCGTACTATCACACACAAGCCTTTGCCCCGACAACTGACAAACTGGGCATAGGTATATGGATCTTGCTCAAGCAAAGCTTTGACCTTGTCCAGATCGGTCACATCGTCCAGATCAATGGCTATAAAGTCCGAATGCTGCTGCAGGTGAGTGTCTGACTTGCCGTCTGTAAACACTCCGGAAATGGTTACGGCAGGCAATTTCTCTTTCAGCTTTTTCTGGTTGTCTTCATTATTACAGGTTCGTACTTTCTGCACCGCCTCTTTCCAGGTGCCGTTTTGTATGTTTTCCAGGAAGGTTCGAAGCGGGTATTCTTGTCCTGTTTTCGCGTATGCGTGAGGGAATAAGGTTATGGTATGATCTTTCATGTGATTTCGTAAGTTGGTTGATTTTATGAGTTGTTATTTTTCTGTAGGGGCGCACCCATGTGTGCGCCCGGTTTCCCGCAGACCGCGTTTGTGGTATTCCGACATTGTAGGGGCGATTGGCAGATCGCCCACGTTCCTTACCGAACGATTAGGATTATTCCGACCCTGTAGGGGCGCACCTATGTGTGCGCCCAGATCGGTACAGACACGGCATGGTATAATCCGAAATGGTTGTCTGATAACCTGATCCTTCGCGAATGGAACCAGGGCGACCGCCAGTCGCCCCTACATTGGTTCGGATTTATACAGACATTCGCTGCGACGATCCGGGCGAACACGCGGGTTCGCCCCTACATTTTCGATGATTTACAAATTCAGACATCATTTGTCTGGACTGAATTACAATTCAGACACAGAACACTTCTGCCTTTGGATTACCTCTCAGATCCGGATCATAGGTCACATACCGGAATCGTGTGACAAACTGATCTGATGGGTCGGTAATGAGGCCATAAACACCCTCGTAATACTCGCTCAGCGCCTGATACGCCTGCATATGGTCACTAGCTGGAATGCGGACTACCACTGTTAGTGCCTTGCCGGAATAGTTCTCAAATACCGCATAGGTATATTTGTCAAGAGACAAAATCTGTTTACCTCGCTGTAGATCCCGAAAGCCCTCTACGTCCATTGCGATAAAGCCCGAATGTTGGATAAGTGATAATCCGTTTGTATGTATAGAGAACAAACCCGAGATAGCGACTATGGGAAGAGAATTGCACGAATCGGCCTCTGACACTCCCTGACGGATCGGTTCTAGCATTTCGCGCCATAATCCATCCTGGATATGTGACAGGTAAAGATCTACTGAGTAGGGTTGTGTGGTTAACGCATCGATAGACGAAAAGAAACTAATGGTTGACATATAGGTAGTAAGAGATATAAAAGGTAGAGAATAGTTTTTGCACCTGTGTATCTGCATGATTATCCATATAAGGTCGATTTCAGCCTTGGCGTGTTAAAATCGCGTATAATGCGTTTGTCTTCCGTTTGGGTATATTCTTGCAGGCGTTTGTCTACCCAGCCAGGCCGATAGCCTTTGAGCTGAGCCAACTCTTCCAGGAGAGGGCGTGGGTTGTCACGCTCCATGATGCGGTGTATAATCCAGTTTGCCTTGTAAGGCGTGCCTGTGTAGCTATTGCCTATCTGAGCCCGCTGGATCAGCTCGGCGACGCTCATTTCTGACCAGCTTTTTTGCTTGAGATAGCTCCAGTCGATGGAGACTTCTTCTGTATGAACATGTTCAGATTCACGCTGCTCCTGAGAGAGGCGTTCAAACTCAAAACCACAATGTGGACAGGTAACACAGCTTAAGGCAATGATCGACTCACACTCCGGACACTTCTTAGTAGGAGCAATCTCAAGGGTTTTCTGAGCCTTGCCCGTCCAGAACAGATAACTCCAGTCACGCGGCTCATGCCACAAACCATGCTCATCCAGATTATTGCCCATATCAATGATGATAAACTCTCGCTTACTGGCCGTAACCCGTGCCCCACGCCCACACATTTGCAGGAATAGGGGCAGAGACTGGGTAGCTCTGTTGAGGATAATACACTCCACACTAGGTTCGTCAAATCCGGTAGTGAGAATGCCACAGTTGACCAGAATCGCTCCCTGTGTGGCTGCGAACCATCGCAGAATCGCCTGACGCTCGGCATCGGGAGTTTCGGAGGTAACATACCGTACCTGTGCATGCACCTGACTAAAAGCCTTAGCGGTAAAGACCGTATGTGGGATGTTGACACAAAAGATCAACGTCTTTTTACCCTGCGCATGCGTTTGCCAGTTGGTCACACAGCCATGATAGAGTTTGGGTGTATGGAAGTCCTGATACAGCTCATTATTCTTATACTCGCCATCAGAGCCAGTAGAGGCCGTGATTTCCATAGGTACAGCAAAATACCTGGGCTTGGATAAGTAGCCTGCCTCAATCAACAGATGTATTTCTGTGCCTACCACAATGTCCTCAAAGTAATGGTTGAGCGGTTCAAATTTACTGGCAGCAATAGGTGTAGCGGTAGCCCCAATCATAGGCAGATCCGGATGCTGGTCTATCACTTTGCGGAAATTGCCTTTGTGTGCTTCGTCTATAATGATCAGCTTCAGATCCGGCAATGACCAGCCTTTCTTGATTCGGCGGTAATACGTCTCTACCATTGCCACCACTACTTTATTGCGGGGCATGTGCTTGGTTTCTGCATTCAGTATACCTGCCTGTAATCCTGCTTTGTGAAGCGTTACAGCCGCCTGATGCAAGAGTTCAATGCGATCCGTCAGAATCAGTACACGCCCCCGGCTAATGCCTTCCAGTGTGCGTCTGGTAATCTCGGCAAAGGTGACTGTCTTGCCTGCGCCAGTAGGCAGGCACAGAATTACCCGTTTCTTGCCTGACAGATGCTTTTCTGCCAGTTTCACAATACTCTCCTGCTGATAGTCTCTCAGGGCCAATGCAGGCGTTACAGACACTGCATGTACATTTGGTAAGGGCAAAGCTTCGCCATTCACGCCATTGGCGTGATCTAAAAACATATCCTGTGGCATGGATTAGCGGGTTGAGGTGGCTGACTGAAATTGTTCTTTCTGATCTGGCTTGTCAGACAGATGGCGTGCTACTTCCGTTTCCAGTTCCTGTAGTGTCTGATGTTTGCCATCCATAATCCAGGCTTCCAGTTCAGCCCGGCTGAAATACAGCTTGCGTCCCCGCTTCATATGCGGAATGCTGCCTGCACATACCAGATTGTAAATAGTAGACTGAGCCAGGCCTGTAATCTGCATGGCTAGTTCGATGCCACCGAGCTGCTTGTCTGCTGGGGCAGGAAGAATGGTAATCGATTGTAATTCAAGTAAAAGAGCCTCCACCCGGACTAGCCGTGTCAGGATGTCTTCAAAAGGATTAAACATGTAGGGAATAAAGGTTTGGGTAAAAACTGATTACACCAGAACCCCCTATGAGGAAATACCCGGAAACAATGTGCAAAAGCCACTGCTACTATAAAAAAGGTTAGTACAATAGGAAAGTAGAATATCCTTTCGTTTTTCGACGAATAGTCGTAAAAAAGTAGTTATGGATATTTACTTTTATTTACTTTTTATTACCTTTGTTTATGATTTGTTGCCTTCTGTAGCAAAAGCAAAGCCTCCACTGTCACATAGTAGTTAACAGATTCAGTTTATACCTCTACAGAATCAAACAACATAGTTTAGTTTTTTGCATTGTTTCGTTTAAAAATAAAAAACAGCCTTTCTGCATCGCAGAATAGTTGTTCACTAAGTCCAGCTGTAGTTCGGCGGCCAAACTTCGCTACACTGGCGTGGGTAGGAATTCCTCTGGGAGTTCCTATTTTTATTTCTATAAAGTAAGGCTGTAAATTTAGTAAATCTCACCTTTATACCCAAGAGGCTGCCTTATATTTTATGTCTTTTTCGCATATTTTTTTATTGTAATTATATTTTTAGGAATGCTTGCTTTTTACACTTTTTTGACTGGATTATATTTCTGTGCTAAATATTATTATCTGGAAAAATAATAAAGGAAATAATTGATATAAGGCTGTATAAGGCAAGGTTATAGTGGTGTAATAGGAGGGTACATTGGGTAAAAAAGGTGGCTGTAAAAAGAGGCAGAACAGGTAACATACTTACTCGGTTTCATCTGTCAGATTATCTAACTCGTCATCAAATAAATGCTCTGCGAAAGAAACCTGCAACTGTTCCCTATCTTGCTAAAGCGGAAAATTTAGACTTGGAAAAAAATGAGAAAACCCTATATTGTATTAGTAAGTTATCAGGGTGCTGAACTTGCACATGAGATACAACTGCAGTTTAATCGTGAAGCTACTGTGGTGAGTGAACTTTATAATAGATTACTGCCACCACCTAATATTAAATATCTTCAAAAGATACACATTGATTTAACCAATAAAAAAAGCGAGCATACTTATATATCACCTCCTTCGCCCTTAGATTCTTTCTTTAATATATGTTGTATGGTGAAGTACTATGATTTTGATCGATATTTTAGTTTAGATCAAAAACAGCAACAAAGAGAGATACTAGACCAGATACAGCTTAATATTGAGGAAGCTGCCAAGCAATATGGATGGGACATGACTCCTTTTCAGGAAGCTTACCATAAGGTGCTTGATGCAAATTTTGTGAATATCTTTGTTGGAAAAAAAGTCTCATCTAAAGATAGAAAGCATAAAGCTGCTATCGAGCTCAATACTGATGTAACAGGTGCACGCATCTCCATTCTTTTTTTTGATAAGAAAGAGACACTTATTCAAAGAAATCTGATTAAAGTGGCTAAGCCTCAATCCTTCTTTTTTAGTCGACTTATAGGGTCTTTTCATTGGATAGACAATCAGCAATTTCGCTTGTCTGATATTCAGGATGAGATTCATTTTACAGCTTCTTTAGGCAGTGATCAGATTCAATTATCGTTCACACCTGAAGGGCGAAGTGAAGACACACTATTAAAAGAACTGAAAATTCTGGATGCAGATACTTCTCAGAAAGAGACATTAAGACTTTTGGATCTTCAGATGAATAACTTCAGAAATAACTTTTAAAACAATAGATAAAGTAGAAAGAAGTAATGGTAAAGACTCTTGACGAAGAGAAGGGAAAAAGATATATCGATATTGAACAAGTACATCCTGAGACTGGTGAAGTAGAACAGTATCAAGTTGGAAAAGAGAATAAGAATGGTTCTCCAGTTTCTAGAGAAATGAAAGCACTAGATGATATTGAACAAGCGCAAGGAGGTAAAAGGCCTGAGTTCAAAGCTTGTAACAAAAAAATAACAGATATGAACTCTAAACAATTAAATTTTTATCTATTACCTGAAGAGTTATTTTTAATAGATGAATGGCTAAAGAAGAATAATATATATACAATACGTAATCCAATTGTCAGTCTTGATGAGTTGTATGTAGAAAATCTTCATTTATACAAGCCCGAAGCGAAAGCTAGACAAGTATATTTACAGTTGGAGAGATTTTCCCAATGTATTGTGACAAGATATAGTGAGAAGATTAATAAATATTTTGTTGATGTAGATAAGAGTTGTGTAATTGAGTTTTCAATGCCAGTTTTTCCTGATCCAAATCAAATAATTTTATCTCGTTCTCGCCTTTATTGTTGCTCAAGATACTACAATGATAATGTATTAATAACAAAAGATTCTGATTTCTTAGATTGGATTAATAAGTTCTATAATTCGTTCAAAAAAGATTTTTTGGTGAAATATGAGTCTGACCAAGCAGATTGGGCTTCAGAAAAAGTAATAAAATGGATCGAAGCTGGTGGAGCATTAAGGGTATAGTAATCTTTAGTATGAGTGTAATAGCCCCTAGTTCGAACTGATCTTCAAACTAGGGGCTATTACGCTTAATAAGACAATCATCTCCAATTTAGGTAAGTGGATAATCTTCTGACATCAACTGGTAAGTTTAAAAAGAAAAGATATAAATATTCTATAGGGGATTTGTTTTGTGTGCATTTATCAGAAAAGGAGTATTGTGTGGGTTTAATTACTCATATTCATCCTCACACTAAAGTACCTCTTGGATGGTTTTTTAGGAAATCGACCTGTTACCCAAGCTATAGTAATCCTTTTATGAGAGACCTTAGTGAATACAAATTTCTCAGTTATACTCCTTTCAATTACCCTCCTGAGACATTGTCTGATTTGGAAATACCCTTTGATGCTAAAAAGCTATTAGTAGTTATTGGCCTTCCTAGGTTAGATATATATGATACTCTGGCCTTTGAGCCTTCTCAAAGTATTGAGCCCGAACAATTGGATGGAATACTATATTACAAATTAGGAGTATTAAGTCTGGATTGCGTAGATGCTGACATTTATATTGATTCAGAACATGGACATATCTGGGTAGTTGAAAGCCCTGGGATGGGTTATGTCAATGAGAGTTTATCTGGTTTTATCCTGTTTTTAACTATCTATACTCAAAGTATTGTTAATGCTAGTGATAAGGAAGAAAATTATGAGCTACTATTCAATATGTCTAATTATCTGAATACTGCCTTTATAGCTGTAGACAAGACGATTATAGATCATAAAAACAATATATGGGTTGACTTATTGAATGAAATTAAAAACGTATATCCTGAACCAGACCAGAAAGGATAATTAGTAAAGATCTGGGCTAATCTTTTATGAAGGTTTTACAGAATAATAGGTTTGTAAGATAACATAAGTGACAGTATTTCCTCTGGAGAAAAGTGCTCATATGGCTTTTTAAAATATTTTAAAATATCAGGATCTGGCACATTTTCTCTTAACTGCATGATTTGTTCGTCAGCTTCTTGCTCACTAGATGCTTCCGCAAATCTGATTTTCCGAATCAATTCTATCAATTGTTCCTTTTCCATTGCTATCGTGGGTGTAATGTAGATGTGGGTGAAAGATTATATTTTTGGCTGATTGTGTTTTCCATTTGTTGTGAGAAATGAGATAGCTTTGCTTTATTTAGTAAGTAAGTACCAATGAATACTGGAAAATCTTCTGAGAAATATCCTCAAACAAACATATTCTAAAGACTTCTACAAATCCCCAGTAATAGGTGCCAAAAAAGTTATGTTAGCTTTACATTTTTATTTAAAATACATATTCAGGAGATTTAATTTTTAGAACTAGATCAAGAGTATGGATCATTTATTGAAATTGACTAGTAAGTTACTACTATTGCACAAAGACAGTAAATCTTATGTCCGTGATTTTGATACAATACTAGAAGAGATAGCTTATTTACATGATATTCGTTGAACATGCAAGAAAAAAGTGAACAAAAATATAAGTTCAGGTCTAATTGCCAGAAACACCCAATAGCCCATTCTTTTTTTGGCAAGCCCCTCAGGCAGTGTGTAGGGACTTGCCAAAAAAAGAATA
>NZ_JASJOR010000063.1:0-18538 GCF_030068545.1 Xanthocytophaga flava
GCTTGGCGGCTGGAATACAACCAGTTCCGACCTCACAGTTCTCTGAAAGGACTTACACCCTGTCAGATGGACGAGCAATCGCAACTGTTCACTACCGCCGATTTTTCCATTTCTGCTCGGTCTTAAATTTGGGAGGAGATCAGTTAGCTTTAGCGCTAATGATACCGAGTTTCAATTCCTATATGGTACAATTAAAGGTTTTATCGTTTTACCGTTAAAACATTAAAATAATGAGGTTTCAATTCCTATATGGTACAATTAAAGGCATTAAATCTATTTCAGCACAAGCTTTTAGAAATTGTGTTTCAATTCCTATATGGTACAATTAAAGGTAGGTGGTGTTAGTAATTCGAATACTTCTTTTTCTGGTTTCAATTCCTATATGGTACAATTAAAGGGAACCGTGAACAAAATCACATCTGCCCTTTGCAGATGTTTCAATTCCTATATGGTACAATTAAAGGGAATCTTGACCACTTCTACAAGCATAAAGAAATGGCGTTTCAATTCCTATATGGTACAATTAAAGGGTAGGCTTACCTCTTGTTCCAGGTTCACTTACTTCGTTTCAATTCCTATATGGTACAATTAAAGGAACAGCGTTGTATGCTGCTAAGTATCTAAAGATGCGTTTCAATTCCTATATGGTACAATTAAAGGATTAAGCCATTGTGCATAGGTTGACACTATTACACCGTTTCAATTCCTATATGGTACAATTAAAGGATGTATACCAAAAAAAGGTTGTATCATGCCAATCTCGTTTCAATTCCTATATGGTACAATTAAAGGCAAAATCAATTACCCATACCCACTCGTTAGCATCCCAGTTTCAATTCCTATATGGTACAATTAAAGGAATGGGTATCCTGCGGTTAGATTCAATGCCCAATACAGTTTCAATTCCTATATGGTACAATTAAAGGCTCATCAGATGGTTTTGTTCCTAGCAATTCCTCAATGTTTCAATTCCTATATGGTACAATTAAAGGCTCATCAGATGGTTTTGTTCCTAGCAATTCCTCAATGTTTCAATTCCTATATGGTACAATTAAAGGTCTTTCTCCTCCTCAATAGATTCTACATCTGATTCCGTTTCAATTCCTATATGGTACAATTAAAGGGAAGAAGCGACCAAAGCAACCTCCAGACTTAGAGAGTTTCAATTCCTATATGGTACAATTAAAGGTCTGTCGAATCCTGAATTTAATTCTAGTCAGGTGGGTTTCAATTCCTATATGGTACAATTAAAGGACGTTGCAGTATTTCAGCAGTCATTCCATTGTCGGACGTTTCAATTCCTATATGGTACAATTAAAGGGTTTTCCAGATCAAAGGTAGCGTCCCGGTCATAAGATGTTTCAATTCCTATATGGTACAATTAAAGGAAAGTGGAGTCATGGGAGCATTGCGATACAGACTGGGTTTCAATTCCTATATGGTACAATTAAAGGTGGTATGGAAATGTGGTTCGGTGTAGAAATATATGTGTTTCAATTCCTATATGGTACAATTAAAGGCATTTCGAAAGGCTATTACTGTCTGTCCTGCTCCTTGTTTCAATTCCTATATGGTACAATTAAAGGTCTTCCAGTGTCGGACTGATACTGGATTCATTTTTTGTTTCAATTCCTATATGGTACAATTAAAGGCACTTTCGATTGCAGAGACTTTGTATTCAAACCTCAGTTTCAATTCCTATATGGTACAATTAAAGGAAATTCAGCTTTGGCAGCCTCAGAAGATCCCATCACGTTTCAATTCCTATATGGTACAATTAAAGGTGGGATAATGTAAATCATGGTAATCAATAAAGTAATGTTTCAATTCCTATATGGTACAATTAAAGGTTCTCTCCTGATCCTGTGCTTCTTTGGATAGTCTGGGTTTCAATTCCTATATGGTACAATTAAAGGCAAACATTCAAAGACGATACAGGTCAAAAGCTCGAAAGTAGTTTCAATTCCTATATGGTACAATTAAAGGAAAGGATGCATGATGGTACAAAAAAATACACTATCAGTTTCAATTCCTATATGGTACAATTAAAGGCCGTTAGAAACGGGACTAAAAATAGCGTTTTTAGAATGAAAACGCAGCTTTTGTAATTTATTTTTTCGTAAAAAGTCGTCGATGTGTAATAACAGGATTTACCCAAGGGTTCGACGACTTGTTGACTATCAACAGATTAAATTAATAAATAGCACATTAGACTGCTTTCTGGCTTGAATCAATATAGACTTTTTTGCCGGTCGACGACATTACCCAAAACTTTCTCCACATTTTTAACTCTTCGGTCTCCTATTCAAAGGCAGGTAAGAAAGTAGTAAGACGATCTTTCTGAGTAAAGTTCTGTAATTACTCATTCATAATAAACTGAAAATATAAAATCTTACAGAACTACTAGTAAAAAAGGGTAAAAATACCCTTTTAACAAAGTAGATCTATATGTTATTTAACGCTAGTTAGTAAAATGTAACCTGGATACACTTTCCATTACTATTCACTCGTATGAAAAAATCGCTTATTCTACGTCGCCAGCTTCGTCTTATAGGTATGGTGGAGAAACCCTATACGTACCCTTCTCAAAAAACTATAGAAGATCGACTCAGAGACTATGGTATTGACGCAGTAGCTGAACGAACGTTAGAATGGGATAGAAAACATCTGCGGGAAGAATATGGGATACACGTCCGGTATGATACTAAACGAAAAGGGTACTACCTGGATATTCCCCTAGACGAAGATGTCAGCGAATTTCCCAAATTTGTAAACCTGCTGGAACGGCGCGAACGATTGGAGTTTCTTTCTGAGTCGATTGGAGGCAAGCACTCTGCCTCACGTTATCTGCAACTGGAAGGGAATAGTCAGTTTTCAGGATTGGAGTTGCTATCGGATATATGGAACGCCATGCTCGCCAGTCGGGTGATTCAGTTTACGTACCGTCCTTATACCAGTGACGAGACAAAAGAGCGGATTGTCGAACCGGGTCTATTGTTTGAGTACCGAAACAGATGGTATCTGGCGGCCTATTGTCATACAGCACAGAGCCTGCGCACGTTTGGATTGGACCGTATGCGTAAACTTATGGTTACAGATCAGACCTTTACTACCAATCGGGCAGATCAATGCCGCAATTACCGCAATCATGTTATTGGCGTGACGACTCCATCGGATGAAGAAGAGAAGGAGGTGCTACTACGATTTACAGCTCAGGAAGGAAAATATGTCAAGTCTCTTCCAATGCATTCTTCACAGCAAATTGTAGAAGATACTCCTACTCACCTGATCATTAAACTCACCGTAACGCCCAATCATGAACTGGAGCGGGAAATTCTAGCCTATGGTGAAGAGGTTGAGGTATTAGCGCCGGATTCACTGCGGGAAAAGATAAAATCCCGCCTGCAAAAAGCCATTGCGAAGTATGCTGTAATGACTATCAATGAAAAAATATAAAAAACTTTTTTACTCCGCAACGTTTTGGCGGGATGCCTCCACAACTTTGTGATCAACAAACGCATAAAAGCACTTCTAACGAACTTCTGATCTGACCTATGCGACTGAAACTAACCTTACAAAAAACCGGAAGCCAATCGACATTGCCGATTAACTATGCCTATCCCTTGTCGTCATGGATATACAAAGTGATAGGCAAAGCGGATGAGACATATGCTGACTTTCTGCATAATAGTGGCTATTCTGCTGGGCAAAAGCGGTTCAAGTTCTTTACCTTCTCCGCTTTGCAGATCCCTCGTTTCGATATCCGGAAAGGAAGTGACCGCATTGCGGTACTTTCAGACGAAGTAGGTCTTATGGTGTCTTTTTACACCGATAAGGCAGCGGAAAACTTTGTGATGGGCCTGTTTGCCGAACAGGAGTTTCGGTTGGGAGATAGAATCTCGCAGGTAGATTTTCGGGTAAAGCAGGTCGAAAGTCTGGCCTGGCAGATACCGTCCGAAACAGTGCACCTGCGAACGTTGTCACCGCTGGTAGTAAGCCGTAAAAACGACCGCGGACATGACGACTATTACTCACCACTTCAGGAAGGCTATCAGGAACTGCTGTTTACCAACTTGCTCGATAAGTACATTGCCAGTGGACAGTCTTTACAAGCCAGTTGGGCGAATGCACCTATGGAGTTTCGCTTGCTGAGTGCAGAACCCAAAGCCCGGCTGATAACATTGAAAGACCATTCACCAGAAGCGACCAAGATAAAAGGCTACCTGTTTGACTTCGAACTAACCGCTCCTCGCAAACTACTGGAAATCGGCCTACTCGGAGGATTTGGCAGGTATAATGCGGAGGGATTTGGGTGTTGTGAGGTGAAGGGATAAGTGACTAATTATTATCTGGTTCTTCTGCAAAACAGGAATCATAAACTTATCAATCTCTTCTGACCGTTCAGGGGAAATACTGGCCTTCTCCTTGGGAAGGCTTCTATCATCAAATGCAGAAGAAGGATTATACATAGCTCAAATTTAATGTTTTTTTTTTCGAAGTTTAAAAATAAGCTTTTGAATATGAGGCATTAACACCTGTTCTATTTCTTCTGCCCTTTCTACAGAAAGAGTATTGACGGGTAATATTCTATCATCAAAGATGATTGATTTAGGGATGTTTTTCCTTTTCATAGATACCCTCAAAAATAATTAAGATTAGTAAAAGCAATATAGGATTTCTTTCCAATAAATGAAGATATATCTCTATGATAAAAGAAATATCAAACTTTGTCGAGTCATTAGACCCAGAATTTAAGACACTAGGAATGAAGCCTAAAGAGGGTTTACATATCCTTTTGAGAATTCAAAGTGATGGTGAAACCTCATTTATAGATCAAAACTCGCTTGTAAGTTGGGGATATACCAGAAAGAAAAACCAAAGTCAAGAAGATGTTATCTTTCTTCAACGCTGTGCAAGTCTATCTCAAGCATCCTGGTGTGTTAATACCAATAAATGTTTTGATTTACCATTAAAGGCTATTCATTCCTGCTCTCCTTACTGTCTGGCCTTAAAACGTGAGAATCTGATTAATGGTGAAAAATATAGTACGAATGCAAGAGATAAGAAGCCACAGATTTATGATAGGATCTCTACTTATTTTGCCAAAACATTTGACTTACTTAATTCAGAAGAAGACAAACAAAGAGTAGAGATTTTTAAGTATGCTTTAAACTCACAGGAAAAATTGCATACATGGCTTAATCTAATTCCTGTTTTCGAGGAGATTAAAGATGCTGAATATGTTATTTTCTACTTGGATGAACCATTTGAAAAATATCAGAATGCCAATGCGAAGTACCTGGGAGATAAGTTATTTAATACCAATGACTATAATCAGGTATCCAATACAATCACATATGGCACCAGTGATTTTTTCAATGGATTTCCAACCAAGAAACCTTTTCTTACTCATCAAACTGCCACATTTGATATATCCGGACGTATTGCCGCCCAAGAGGCAAAAGCATTATATGAGTTTCTTGATATAATTGGACGAGGGATCTTGCCTAAGCCTTTACCCATTTTTATCTACAATGAAGAGCTTCAAGGAGATGCAATCGCATTATTCAAAACAGGGGCAGAAGAGGGAAAGAAGATAGGATATCAAACCATTATAGAATCTCTTTACAAGAGTCATAAAGAAAATTTCGGAAATTATTACTTACTGTTTTATCAAGCAGGAGAGATTAAAGACTTTGATTTCGTATCAAAGTTTGAATATGAATTAAGGGATAAAGAAGGTAACGCATGGGAAATAAAAGATCTGTTTGATATCAACTATACCCGGTCTATTACTAATGTCTTTGAACTTCAGTATGCCGTTCTAGTCCCCATTTTTAACAATGCACTAGTTTCAAAGACAAAGGCTGGTGACTTTCAGTTTAAATATTTTGATGATGTAGATGCAAAGTATTGTAAGTCAGACAACACTTACTTGTTAGTTGTTACCTATCGCAAAGCCTTTTACGACTTTATCTATAAGTCTAAACGTCAGGCTATTTCTCAATCTGTATTTGATCATATTCTACAAACAGGTATTCTGGATGATATGAGGCTGGATGAATTCAAGAATAACCAACATTCGCAGAATGGGAGTATTCGAAGGAAACTTAATATCTGGTTTAGTCTTTCAGAAAAATTTAATCAATATCATAAATCCACTGATACAATGGGAAATAACCTGCAAACTCATCGTGAGTTTATCAAAAAGCTGGCAAAAGGTGAAGCTAATATTCAAACAGATGATCAGTACGCATTCACCGTAGGTCAGGTGATCTATTACTTACTTAGCAAAAGTAAAACGGCAGACCGTAGCTATAAAAGGTTAGAGCCATTTCTACAACAAGTACATGCCAAAGAACTCAATAAAGCTATTGCACGCTTGTTTGACACATACAAACATGAAGAGTTCTCATCTAACTTCCGTATTCCATTTGCAGAAGTAATGGATTATGAGACAAAAGCAAATATGAGGGATTTCATGCCCATTACATTGGCAGGTATCTTCTCAAAAAATGCATTATTCAGCAACAAAGAAGAACAAGAAGTTGAAACACAAATTCAAGAATCTGAAGAATAAACCCTTAAATACACCATGACTAACTCATTTAACTCTCGGGTATTTGGCTGTGTTATTATCAAAGCCATCAATGCTAACTACAATGCAGACTTTACACATCAACCTCGTACACTTCCAGATGGAACAGTGTATGCAACAGATAAAGCCCTCAAATACTCAGTACGTAATTATTTAGCCAAGCATTATCCAGATCAAAAAATATTCTATTTCAAGAGTCTTAATGAGGAAATGCAACCCAGAGATTTAGACCAAACCTATGTCAAATTCTTTGGTGAGTTTCCTAAAACAGACAAGAAAGAGGCAATAAAAGCCAGAAAAACTATTCTGAGTAATCTACTACGTTGTATTGATGTCAGATTGTTTGGAGGCACGTTTGCAAGTTCAGGAGCAAATTTATCATTACATGGCACTGTACAGTTCACCCATGGTGTAAATCGGTTTGTAGAAGGCATTATTTACTCTGAGCAAATTTCTTCTCCCTTTCGAAATTCAAATGAAAAGAGTGCCGACTCTATGCAAACCACGCTAGGTACACAGTTCAAGCTAAGAGAAGGACATTATGTACATCACTTATCTGTTAATCCACGAAATCTTGAAGAAATGAATAAGGCAGCTGAAAGCGATGGCCTTTCTGCTGAAGATATCGCCAAGCTAAAAGAAGCACTTCGTTATGGTGCCACATTTTATGACTCCTCGTCTAAAGCTGGTGTTGAAAATGAACTTCTGTTTTGGGTACAATTAAAAGAAGGTTCAAAGCTTGTATTGCCATCCTTTGTTGAGTTAGTAGACATAAATGCAGATCGGCAAATTGACTTTAGTAGAGTAAAAGCAATCTTATCTCGGGCGAATGTCAAAGCAGAGATAGAAAAAATAGAAATTTACTACGATAAGGCAATAACAAAAGTGATCAATCTTCCCGAAGAGGTAGTCGAACATGAACTAAGCTAACGTATGGAAGAAGAAAAACTAGTTTCATTTGATCTGAAAGCAAATTTTGGTTTTTTAAAAAAGCCTGACTATAACGATGGGCTATTGCTTTCCTACAATATGCTGCATAAACCTGCTTTATTAGGCATACTGGGAGCTATTCTGGGACTTTCTGGTTATCAGCAGAAAGGAATATTTCCAGAGTATTATGAAAAACTTAAAGACCTGCCTATTGGAATCGAACCGTTGAATCATGAGAAAGGAAATTTTCAGAAGACTTCAGTAAAATATTCCAATACAGTAGGATATGCAAATTCGGACGGCAATCTTCTGATTGAAGAGACAATGCTCATCCATCCAGCCTATCGTTGTTATCTGCTCTTGTCTATGAGTAACTCAGATCATGCAAAACTGTATGACTATTTGAAAGAAGGAAAAGCAGAGTATATTCCCTATATGGGCAAAAATGAATTCCAGATTTGGTGGATAGACGAATCAACAGGTGAGAATACGTTTCAGGAATATAACTTCAATTCTGGCAGCTCTTCTAATACTACTCTTCCTATACTCACATTCTTTCGTAAAACGATCAATGTGAGAGAAAATACAGAAGACGACTCTATGGCTAACTATAATCCTTTTGAGTTTGTATTCAGCCCTGAGACATTTATGTATTTTGAACGCTTACCTATACGATTCGACGCGGAGTTGAGGCAATATAAGCTTGAAGATTACGCCTATTCGAACATGCATCTAAAAGCAGGTGTACAATTGCCGCATATCTATTACTTATCATCAAAAGAAGCTTATGTCCAGCTCATTTAAGACAGTTTCTGAGATACAGGCAGCCATTCCTCCTTTAAGCAAATGGCTGCCTACTGTAGGAAATTATCTGGCACATACTCACAAAGGGAAAATGTCAGAGCCCTTTGAAGAACATGTTCTACTAGTAAACGAGTATTTCAACACATTGTGTGAGGTTCATAAACTAGACCTGGTAATAGACAGGCTTATTAACGGACAAATCAAAGATAATTTTAAGCCTGAAACTCATGTTCTGGTTGGTAATCTTATCAAGCAGTATTTTGTAAGTGCTATTCATTTCCATGATTTTGGAAAGGTAAACGAAAATTTCCAGGCTGATCCAAAAAAAATGAATAATCCATTATTCAAACTTATTGCAGATCATCCTATTGGTACATCACATTCAGCTTTGGGAGCCTATTTGTTTATATTAAAACATGTCCAGGATAACTGGAAAACATCAGGACTTAGCAAAGAAGACTTATCAAAACTAGATTTGTTTGTCCTGTTATTCTCCTATCCTATCTTCAAGCATCATGCCCCTTTTCTGGCAGATCCAATTGATGGAGACATTAAGTTTGGAGATGAGGCCAAAGTAATGAAAAACTATATTGCTTTATACCATTTTGTAATAGATAATGGCTTAGTAGAAAACCTTCCTAAAAACTTAAAAAAAGTATATTTTGAACGGTTTGATAAGATTTTGAAGAAAGTAGACTTTCCACTATTTGCATTGATTAAACTTAATTTTTCTTTACTTACTGCTTCAGACTATCTGGCTACTCATGAGTATATGAGTGATGCACCAACTACTGATTTTGGAATCTTTAGTGATACGACAAGAATCAAGAACATTACTAGCCATTTTCGAAACTTTAAACACAACAAGCAGACTTTTACTGATCTAGGCAATTTTCAGTTCAAACATCCTGTAGAAATTTCCAATGAAAATCTAAATAGTTTACGCCAGGAAATGGCGGTGGAAGTTATCCAGTCTATTCGAAACAATGCCCATAAAAGTCTCTTTTACATAGAGGCACCGACAGGAGGAGGAAAGACAAATCTTTCCATGATTACACTGACAGAATTGCTGGAAAATAATTCTGAACTCACTAAGGCCTACTATGTTTTTCCATTTACAACTCTTATTACCCAAACATATAAAGCACTTCAGGAAAGTCTGGGATTAAATAATCAAGAGTTAATAGAACTTCATTCTAAAGCAGGTTTTCATAGTAAGTCCGAAAAAGGAAATCCCGAAGAACAAAAAGATGGCCTTTTTGGTGATGAAAAGAAAGACTTTATTGATAATCTATTTTCGTTATATCCATTAACAGTACTTTCTCATGTTCGTTTTTTTGAGATCTTAAAAACCAACCATAAGGAAACCAATTATCAGCTTCACCGATTAGCTAATTCTGTAATTGTAATCGATGAGTTACAATCGTATAACCCCGCAATCTGGGATAAGATGTTATTCTTCATTAGCCAGTATGCACATTATTTTAACATGAGGTTTGTACTTATGTCTGCTACTTTACCTAAAATCAGTAGTCTACAAATCAACCTTGGAGAAAAACCTGATTTTATCGAATTACTTCCTAATTCAGCTCAATATATCCAGAATCCCAATTTTGCAGAACGGGTGGTTTTCAAATTTGAGTTGTTTGAAGATGAAATTACGCTTGAATCTTTAGCTGATACAGTAATTTCCAAATCTGAGAAATATGCACAGGAAAACAAATCTAAGAGTGTACATACTATTATTGAGTTTATCTATAAAAAATCAGCAGCTGAGTTTTATCAAACACTAGAAACCAAAGAACATCCTTTTGCAGAGATATTTGTATTATCTGGCACTATACTAGAACCACGACGACGTCAGATAATTAATTTTCTGAAACGATCAGAAAACAGAAGCAAGAATATTCTTCTAATTACTACTCAAGTAGTAGAAGCTGGAGTAGATATTGATATGGACTTGGGCTTTAAAAATATTTCACTGATTGATTCAGACGAACAGTTAGCAGGCCGAGTCAATAGAAATGCCACTAAAAGCAGATCAGAAGTCTATTTATTCAAACTGGATGATGCCAAATTATTATATCAGTCAGATTTACGATACAAGGTTACTCGTGAGAGTATATCAGTCAAAGAGTATAAAGATATATTAACAACAAAGGACTTCAAGCAATTGTATCAGTTGGTTTTTAAGAGAAAAGACAACTATAATACTAATAGCGGTTGGTCAGACAACTTTGATAATGGCTTCTTAAAACCGGGTATCGGCAGATTGAATTATCGTGAGACCGATAAAAATTTTAGAATCATAGATCAGCAAAATGAATCTGTCTTTGTTCCAATCAAATTACCTGTATATGTGAAAGGGATTGATGAAAACCAACAAGATCAAATATTTACAAAGGATGATCTGCAATTCCTACAGCTTTTTGAAATAGAGCCTGATGAAAATAATATGATTTGTGGTCATGATGTATGGAAGCTTTATGAGGATCTAATCAAACAAGAAATAGATAAGAGAAGGAAAAAGGCAGGGTTTGATATGAAAGGTAAGATTCAGTTTAAAACACTTCAAAGCATTCTTTCCAAATTCACATTTGCACTAATGACTCATTCAAAAGATCATAAAAGCATATTGGAAGGATTTGGAGAACAAAAATATGGTTTTACTTTCTTTACACATTGGAATGAACAACGTACAGATGGTATACCTTATAGCTACGAATCAGGTTTAAATAGCAGAGCTTTTAGTGATTCTGCATTCATTTGATGCTTATGCAAGTAACTGCGACTCTCATTAACCTATATCATATATGTAAACGGGAAACGTGGCTTCATGCACATGAAGTACGTATGGAGCACACATCAGATACCGTGTATGAAGGCAAGCTGATTGGGGAGACAACCTATCAGCAGCGAGCGGAACGGTATACACAGCTGGAAATGGAAGGGATTAAGATTGACTTTTTTGATGCGAAGGCAAAGGTGATTCATGAAACCAAGAAGTCGGACAAGGCAGAGCAGGCGCATATAGCACAGGTACGGTATTACCAGTATGTACTCGAACGCAACGGCATTGCAGGCACATCGGCTATACTGGAATATCCGAAGCTGCGTAAGACTGAGCTTATCCCTCCCCTCACCCACGCCGACCGACTACAGGTGGCGGAATGGGAAAAGGGCGTACAAGTCCTGATTGAGTCTCGGACCTGTCCGCCTCGTATCAAAAAGTCGCTATGCAAAAGCTGTTCGTATTACGAGTTTTGTTATGTAGCAGAGGCCGAGTAAGCTTCCACTCGTTCAATGTATTGCACATGCAGGTTTCCATCAAACTTTTGGAGCAGTCCATGAAGATCTTTGGTCAGACGGGCCTTCAGGTGTTTGTATTGCCTCAGAGAAAGATTGGTTTCCGATTCGGTTTCGATTTGCAGATTTCCAATCATCTGCTCCGCGTCTGAAATCCGTTCCAGCGTGCGGCAGATCAATTTGATCAGATCGGCTTGATTTGGAGTCACCATAAGCTAATTCAGGATTAAACAGGTTGAAAAATACTGTATCACATCCGGCTTAGACAATCATTGTTTCAGTTGCTGAGTAAACAACCTTTTGGATATTCTGATTGAACCAGCAAGAATCGTATAGTGAAGGTAAAGAAAAAGAATATAGTATGTACTATAAAAATTCATTTTTCTGACTGAGGATAAGGCGGTTAGAGAAAGACTGAGAGCTGGTACAGAATGTCATTTCATGTATTGATACTGTAGGGGTGCACCTGCGTGTTCGTCCGGTTTCCCGCAGACACAACATAACATGGATATCCGAAGGATTTGTCTCTTAAACCCGATCATTTCATATGGAAACTGGGTGCACACATGGGTGCGCCCCTACAGGGTCGGAATATCCCAGGCAGGGTTTGCGGGAACCAGGGCGACCGCCAGTCGCCCCTACAGGGTACAATGCTGGTTTACAAATCCGAACATTCCCTGCACGAATCTGGGCGCACACGCAGGTGCGCCCCTACATTGTTGGGATCTTAAACATATACGCCCATGTCAAAAACCTATTACCTATTCAACCCCGGACGGTTGAGCCGGAAAGACAACACCCTGAAGTTTACTCCTATCGATGCGGATGGCAACGAAGCACCTCCTAAATACATTCCGGTAGAGGATGTCAGCCAGTTTTATGTATTCGGCAATCTGGATGCCAACAGTGCCCTCTTTACCTTTCTGGGCAAACAGAATGTAGCGGTACATTTCTTTGATTACTATGAGCACTATACAGGTTCGTTTATGCCCAAAGACTACCTGCTGGCAGGCAAAATGCAGGTTGAACAAACACGTGCGTACCTGCGCAAATCGGCCCGACTGGAATTAGCCCGTGCTTTTGTAGAAGGGGGAGCTAACAATATGCTGCGTAATCTGCGCTATTACCACAACCGTCAACGTGACCTGGATCTGCCACTAACAGCTATCGAAAATCATATCAGCCAGATTCCGTTGACTACCGATGTGGCGGCCCTGATGGGTACAGAGAGTAACATCCGTCAGAACTACTATGCGGCATTTGACAACATCATCAATGGATTTGAAATGGGCAATCGTACCAAACAGCCTCCTTCCAACGAGGTCAACGCCCTGATCTCATTAGGTAACATGCTCTGTTATACTGCCTGCCTCGACCAGATCTATCACACCCAGCTTAATCCAACCATCAGCTTTTTGCACGAACCGGGTACACGCCGTTATTCGCTGGCACTGGATATTGCAGAGGTGTTTAAACCGATACTGGTAGACAGGCTGGTATTTTCAGTATTAAACAAAAAGCAGCTACAGGCCAAAGATTTTGACATAAACCTGAACCGTTGTATCCTGAAACCACATGCCCGCCAAGCGTTTGTCAAAGCCTGGGATGAAAAGCTTCGCGAAACGATCCAGCACCGCAGTCTGGGACGAAGTGTCAGCTACAAACACCTCATCAAACTGGAATGTTATAAGCTAGCCAAACACATTCTGCGTATTGAGCCTTATAAACCCTTTAAAGCCTGGTGGTAAGCGAATGTATATAGTACTGGTATATGATGTAGGCGAAAAACGGGTGGGTAAAATGCTGAAGTTATGTCGCCAGTATCTGAACTGGATTCAGAACTCAGTGTTTGAAGGTGAGATTAGTGAGGTAAAGTTAAAAGAACTTAAAGCCAAAGCCAGCCTGATTATGGATGAAGATACCGACAGTCTGATTATCTTTAAAAGCCGTGAACAACGCTGGCTGGACAAGGAAGTGATTGGCCTAACGAAAAACGATACGGACCATTTTCTCTAAAAAGTCGTCGACCGGTAGTTTAGGTATGTACAATTAAAGTACTTGCATGCCGCAAAACCCTTACAAATACACATAACACACTCACTATCAACAAGTCGTCGAACCCCTAGGTAAATCGTAGTATTACACATCGACGACTTTTTGCAAAAAAACAAATTACAAAAGCTGCGTTTTTATGCCAAAAACGCTATTTTTAGCTTCGTTTCTAACGGATCTTAATTGTACCAGTAAGGAATTGAAATGAAGGTGTTATACTGGGATGAAGCTTTGCAAATCCAATCTTAATTGTACCAGTAAGGAATTGAAATTGGGAATACATCCAATCCTGATGCTATCTATGGTTTAATCTTAATTGTACCAGTAAGGAATTGAAATGAATCACACACATACTCACAGTGGTGGACATAGTAACATCTTAATTGTACCAGTAAGGAATTGAAATGTCATAAACGCGAAATTTCCCCGATTCACAAACGTAATCTTAATTGTACCAGTAAGGAATTGAAATGAAATTCTGAACGTACCTAATTTCTCAGGTATCCGGATCTTAATTGTACCAGTAAGGAATTGAAATCATACTACTGCCAGGGCAAATATCCGAAAGCTCTCCATCTTAATTGTACCAGTAAGGAATTGAAATTTTGCTTGGCTGCAAGTCTTTTATTTGCGATAAACAATCTTAATTGTACCAGTAAGGAATTGAAATGCAACTTACCCGCAATGAGGTAGCCATAAAGGAACTATCTTAATTGTACCAGTAAGGAATTGAAATTTAAACCATAAATAGCGTCTGGGTTGGAACTATTTCATCTTAATTGTACCAGTAAGGAATTGAAATCTCCAAATTAGCATCCTGGGAAGAAATAGTTACAGGATCTTAATTGTACCAGTAAGGAATTGAAATGGAGAAAGAAGCGGCTGCCATTCTAGGAGATTTTTATCTTAATTGTACCAGTAAGGAATTGAAATTTCGCTCCAACAAACCCGAAGCGGATGCCTTCACCAATCTTAATTGTACCAGTAAGGAATTGAAATGAAGAAGCTAGGGCTTCAGTAAATGATTACCGATATGATCTTAATTGTACCAGTAAGGAATTGAAATGCGTTTTAGTAGACAGTATGTTTACTTCTGTTTCAAATCTTAATTGTACCAGTAAGGAATTGAAATTAGAAGAAACACAGCAAGCCAAATCTTTATTCGTGATCTTAATTGTACCAGTAAGGAATTGAAATTTCTTTTGCAGAGTAGATGAAGAGTTGCTCAAATCAATCTTAATTGTACCAGTAAGGAATTGAAATTAGTAACAAGTTCGACAACTATCAATATCCCTGTCATCTTAATTGTACCAGTAAGGAATTGAAATGGTAGAAGGCTACGAGCCTTACTACGAAGATGCTGTATCTTAATTGTACCAGTAAGGAATTGAAATCTATGAAGGTTTGGAGCCATCTCGCAGAGATATCGGATCTTAATTGTACCAGTAAGGAATTGAAATCCAAGACCACCAAAGAAACCTACTTTTATATTGAGATCTTAATTGTACCAGTAAGGAATTGAAATATTACAGGCAATATAACAGTCGATGAAACAAACGCTATCTTAATTGTACCAGTAAGGAATTGAAATATCGTACGAGCATTTTTACCTATTGCGGTGGCTACGATCTTAATTGTACCAGTAAGGAATTGAAATGAAAGAGATATGGGCATTAGTAGCCAGTAAAGAAAGATCTTAATTGTACCAGTAAGGAATTGAAATGACGGTGTTCTCATCATTAAGTTGCTCAGTTTTTAATCTTAATTGTACCAGTAAGGAATTGAAATTAGGATTAAAGGAAAGCTCTCCAACATACGAGAAAGATCTTAATTGTACCAGTAAGGAATTGAAATTTAAGAAACACCTTCAGGAACTTGAAGCTACTCAGGAATCTTAATTGTACCAGTAAGGAATTGAAATTTGAATGCTCAACCATCCCGCTAATTTGCGAGAATAATCTTAATTGTACCAGTAAGGAATTGAAATCTGCAAATTGTAATGCTGCAACTCATCCCGCACCATAATCTTAATTGTACCAGTAAGGAATTGAAATGAAGATAATGAAGCTTTAAAGGCTATTTTAGATCAATCTTAATTGTACCAGTAAGGAATTGAAATGCCTATTATCAGCGCGCATTAAACATAGGAACACCTATCTTAATTGTACCAGTAAGGAATTGAAATATGTCGGGTAAGTTGTAAGCGGCGCGGGTTCGGTAATCTTAATTGTACCAGTAAGGAATTGAAATACGCCTATAAGCATTACATTTCTCTCAACCCCAAAGTCATCTTAATTGTACCAGTAAGGAATTGAAATACCGACTCCTTGATAGTTGATAGGGGTCTTTTCTTTATCTTAATTGTACCAGTAAGGAATTGAAATGGAGCAGCGGACATACTCGCCTCTGACGCTGAATATATCTTAATTGTACCAGTAAGGAATTGAAATTTAATTCTGTTGTACTAACGGGTGCTACTAACACATGATCTTAATTGTACCAGTAAGGAATTGAAATGTTGTTGCTAAGTGCCAAGGGAATTTCTTTAGCTTTATCTTAATTGTACCAGTAAGGAATTGAAATGATATTATCGCAGCTTATACAGTAGCGATTGACGCAAATCTTAATTGTACCAGTAAGGAATTGAAATTTTCGAGTCCATCTACTGTAAAGGAACTATCTCTTTATCTTAATTGTACCAGTAAGGAATTGAAATATATTGGACTTAAAATCACCTGCTGCTTTGTCTGTATCTTAATTGTACCAGTAAGGAATTGAAATTTCAACGCTAAAACCTTTCTTATCGGCGTACTCCTATCTTAATTGTACCAGTAAGGAATTGAAATACCTTTACCCGTTCGCCTGTGTATAACTTATATTGCACATCTTAATTGTACCAGTAAGGAATTGAAATCTTGGTGCAAAGATCGCAACGTATGCCAGTCAGGCCAATCTTAATTGTACCAGTAAGGAATTGAAATGATAGTAGCCTAATGGATTGGATTCGATAGCATTCCAATCTTAATTGTACCAGTAAGGAATTGAAATTGAACGAGAGAGATACACTACTCGCAGCCTGCAACGAATCTTAATTGTACCAGTAAGGAATTGAAATATCTGAATATTGGGCTGGTATATATGTATGCTTTTATCTTAATTGTACCAGTAAGGAATTGAAATTTCTAAAGCTTCTGTATGGCTCAATTTTTTATCAGTATCTTAATTGTACCAGTAAGGAATTGAAATGATATTATCGCAGCTTATACAGTAGCGATTGACGCAAATCTTAATTGTACCAGTAAGGAATTGAAATTCGCGTAGCCGGGAAGGTTGGTTCTTCTGATCCAGATCTTAATTGTACCAGTAAGGAATTGAAATGTCTTTGTCTCTGTCGATGTACTTGAGAGTAGTCCTTATCTTAATTGTACCAGTAAGGAATTGAAATGGCAGTGGCTGGACTTTGGGGTTGAGAGAAATGTAATCTTAATTGTACCAGTAAGGAATTGAAATGTATATCCCTTATCTGCATACTTGGAATACATTACCATCTTAATTGTACCAGTAAGGAATTGTAGTTATAGCGGCTTGAACTATCAGAGGTTGACCAGTAAGAGATTGCACCTCCTGGATAATTCTTATATATTTCTCCCGGAAATATCGGACCATATACAAATCAAGTAAATCGACAACTGTCTTCTAATGTGCATTGCTTCATCATACAACTATAGCATCAACTATCCTCACAACATCAACCTCAGTATCAAACAATTAAAAACCAAACTAAATATATAGCATGGAATTTATGCTGCTTTCTGCTCTTATGGTACTGTGTTGGGTTCCATCAGCAATATTACTAGTAGCAGGACTACTGAGCTTTAGATTAAAACAAACTAGAAAAGTTCTTTTACGCTTATCAGCAGTAAGTTTTTCTATTCCATTTATACTAATACTAGGAACCAGAGTTAATGCACTATATCAGGAAAAAAGTTTTGAAGGGACTTACTTAGGAAAAGACAGTCATTCAAATCCTGTTATAGTTGAGATAAGTAAAAAAGGACGATTTACTATTTCAATCGAAAATCTTAAACAAGACACGATAAAAGGTAGCTGGCATTATAGTCGTGATTATGATGCATACTTGTTTTCCGCTGAGAATCATAGCGTATCAATTAATGAGAATGGGCAAGGAGAATTAACCTTGAATAGTGATATAAAAACAGATTGTTGCGAAATTGATAATATAACGCTTCAGGAAGAGTAATAACGAGCATAGCGACTCGTATAGGTTTGGTAAAGTACCAGGAAGTGAGAATTTATTTCACTCAAAAACCAAGCAAGGCTCTATTTGTCACAAGATTCTTCCAGAAGGACAACAAAGGGAAAAATCCTTCTAAAAGCATAAAGAGAGCATTCTTTTTACAAGAACAGGAACGATTTCTTTCTTTCCTGCTGAAAGGAAGAAATTTGTTTCTTCTCGAAGAAGGTTATCTTTCTTACTCACTACGCAGGGAGTGTACAGGGTTTACCAGTGCAGCTCTAATGCTCTGAAGGCTGATGGTGAGTAGAGCAATTACGATAGCCACCCCTCCTACTATACCAAACATCCACCACTCAATTTTGATCCGGTAGGCGAAGTTTTGTAGCCATTGGTTCATGACATACCAGGCTATGGGAGAGGCAACGCCAATGCCTATGCCTACCAGCTTAAGCAGGTCTTTGGAGGTATGCGCCCGACCAAGTACATATTGAAATGCGGTAAAATAGGTTTTAGCTTTGAAACATGAATAGTTTAGAAGCCAAACGAGAAAAAATGCTGTCGCTGGTAGAAGCCTGGCGAAGTAGTGGTCA
>NZ_JASJOR010000064.1:0-13755 GCF_030068545.1 Xanthocytophaga flava
GGTTTGTTGGCTTTTGGGCAAATCCTTCTTAAATTTGTTCAAAAGCGATGGGAGTAGTTTTTCTTCTTTTTTCACACATTGATAACTACTACTGCCTCGCTTTTATTCCGTTTGTCCAGCAGTCAGACATAAAACTTTTATTCAGGAAGATCTACCTATAAATGAGAGAATTGTAATAAATTCTGCAACATGCAATCTTCCGGAAACCTCCAATTCACACATTCTGAGTACTTGTATCCAGTTAACCTACTTGCCAGGTTGCTTTTTACAAATTTCTCGTTCTGATGTGATTACTTCTGCAGATTATATTATAGTCATTTATCAATTTGCATTTATCAACGCAAATTGATAAGAGGATAGTTGTGAATATACAATAAATTGAATTGTTTTGTTTACTAGTTTCTGTAGAAAGAATCAATAGAAAAGATTACTAACAAGTTTATTAACTTATGACAAGATTTTTACTATTACTTTTATTGAATTTATTTATTTTTCTTACTCATTTTTTGTATGCTCAGGATGATTTACGAAAATGGGCAATAAGTGGAGATATCTACACTGCTGCAAGAAGTGGAAATACTGTATATCTGGGTGGTAAGTTTAGTTATGTTGGCCCGGTAACGGGTGGAGCTGCTTTGCTTAATCCGACAGATGGTAGGGTAGTAAATAATCGATCAATTTTGATTAATGGCACAGTGAGAACTGCGCTAGAAGATGGACAAGGAGGATGGTATATAGGTGGAAACTTTAGTGAAATACAAGGGGTAAAGCGTAATGGTATTGCTCATTTATTAGCAGATAATTCGCTAGATCTATCTTGGCAGGTAGACATTACATATCCATTAATACCTGCGATTACAAAATTAGCAAGATCTAACAATACCCTTTATCTATTAGGTAAATTCACTGCCGTTAATGGTGAACAAAGAACGAATGCTGCTGCTATTGATCTCAAATCATTAAAAGTTACCCCATGGAACCCTGTACTGACGTGGAATTCTATCATGGATGAGAGTGGTGTTTATTGTATGGTGGTTGTCAATAATAAAGTTTATTTAGGTGGTAATTTTTCTTCTATTAGTGGTCAACTGCGTACTAATCTGGCAGAATTGGATGCTACTACAGGAGCAGTTACTCCGTGGATAATGGCTACTGATGGTCCAGTTAAGAGTTTAGCCGTATTTAAGGATCATTTGTATGTGGGAGGGGGCTTTTTAAAAATAGGAGGTGTTAAACGTGAAAGAATAGCTTGTATAGATTTGACTAACGGCACACTTACAGATTGGGCTCTTTCTCTAATCGGGGGCGTTGAGGTTCTGGTTGTCTCGGAGTCGAAACTCTATATAGGTGGTCAATCGCTTTTTGGTGGAGATTTCCTTGATGGCAATATCGTTGGATATGATTTGATCTCAAACTCACTACTGAGCTGGCGACTGAGAGGGCTACCTGACATCTATTTGCAAGGTTTTAATGTTTGGAAAAATACTATCTATGTAGTAGGAGGTACTTCAAGGGGGCAAATGATGAATTATGCTGCAGCTTTTGACGCAACTACCGGACGACAGTTAGATTGGAATCCAGGGCTTAATGGCATGGCAAGCTATGTATATGCTTCAGAAAATTCAGTCCTTGTCAGTGGGTATTTACATAGTGTTGGTGGGAAGTTTCGAAATAACTTTGCAGCAATTGATATTACCACTGGATTAGTAAGCAACTTCAATCCGAATATTCCTGTGCTTAGTTCTAGAGTGAAGAAGATTAGTGCAAAAGGAAATCTACTTTATATGCTGACTGATACTTCTCTGGTAAGGATTGACCTTATGTCTAACCAGGTAACAACATGGAGTTTTAAGCTTCGCTATTCAATAGGAACCTACATAGGTAATGGCTACTTCAATGATATTATCATTGAAGATGGAATAGCTTTTTTAGGAGGAATGTTTCATAATATAGATGGCGTCACACGTAACAATCTGGCTGCACTCAATCTTACTACAGGTACATTAGCTAACTGGAACCCAGATGCCAATGGTGAAGTTATTCGAATAGCGGCTTTTAAAGATTTGATATATGCAGGAGGAAATTTTAACCAATTGGGTGGAAGATCAAGAAGTGGATTAGGATCTGTATACAAAACATCTGGTATCGTTACTAGCTGGAATCCGAAATTAGAGTACAGAAATGGTTATGATGGTAGCATTTCTAAAGGTAAGGTTAGGTGTCTGGAGATTTTCAAAAATAGTTTATATGTAGGTGGAGAATATACTCACATAGATGATAAACCGAGAAACAGGTTAACAGAAGTAGATATTCTTACACATCAGATAAAACCTTTACAAACCATAGATAATTCAGTGCCTTCTACTCTTGCTATTTTAGATACTGTATTATATATAGGTTATAGACAATTTACCTATGGAGGAACTACAGTTTGTTCTACTATTACTGGCCAGACAACTGACTGGAACCTTAGTCCTTTACCTCCTTTTATAAAGAGTGCAGTAAATATATTAAACATAGAGGGAGGGATCTTTTCAGATGGATATGGAGGTGAATTAACGCCATATAATCCATTTCCTAGTACACATTTGTTCACACTTCATCTTCAAAAGACTTTTGTTCCAAATATAGCAAACCATATTGAAGGAACAGTATTTCATGATAAAAATGGAGATTGTAAGCAAAATGAAGGAGAAGAACCTATTCCAGGTGTAGTGGTGGTAGCCGAGCCAGGTTCTTATTATAGCATTTCAGATAAAGAAGGAAAATATAGTATTGAGGTTGATACTGGGATATTTACAGTGAGCCAGCGTCTGGATCTTGAAAAAAATAAGATTGTTACACAATTCTGTCCTAGCTCAAAGACACATACTGTTTCCTTTAAAATGTACAATACAATTAGTTTAGATAATAACTTTGGAGATAAAGTTATCCTAACACCATATCTTACAACAAGTGTAACATCTACCCGTCGTCGTCGTTGTTTCTCAGGTCAGACAACGATTTCCTATTGTAATGCAGGCGGTATTTCTGCTTCTGATGTAAAAGTTTATTTGCAACTTCCACCTTATGTAGTATTAGTCTCTGCCAGTGTTCCTTATACACAGGATGAAAATAAAAACTATGTATTCTCAGTAGGAAATCTGAATGCGGAACAATGTGGTTCTATTTGGATTGTTGATTCCGTGATGTGTAATAATCCTTCTATAAGGGGATTGACACAATGTACAAAAGTTTGGATTACTCCTGTTAATACCCGAACGATATCTTCTCAATGGGATCAATCAGATATTACCCTCAAAGCCCAATGTGTGGAAAATGGAAGAATACGTTTAGGTATATATAATACCGGATCTGGCAATATGTCTGATAGTACCAATTTTCGTATTTATCTAGATGCTAACTTAGCATTTACCAGTAAGACAAAACTAGCTGCGGGAGACAGCCTGCTATTGAAAGTTCCTGCAAATGGTAAAACTCTCAGGTTGGAGGTGGATCAGCATTCTGCACATCCTGTAAAACAATCTACAAATCTGACAATAGAAGCCTGTGGTATTAATTCTCAAGGTAATGTAAGCCTTGGATTTGTAGCTCAACTACCTAGTGATGATCCAGAACCGGAAGTAGATATAGAATGCTTACCTATAATAGACTCCTATGATCCCAATGATAAACTGGTTCTTCCTACTGGTATTTCTACTGAACATTATACATCATTAGGTAAAGAACTGGAATACACAATTCGTTTTCAAAATACAGGAACAGACTACGCCTATAAGGTTGTGATAATTGATACTCTATCAGAAAAACTAGATATAAGCACTCTTCAGGTAAAGAATGCTTCTCATCCATATACCTTTACTGTATCTGGAAAAGGAAATCCAATATTAACCTGGACATTTAGAGATATTAACCTTCCAGACAGTACCCGTGATCAGAAAGGGAGCAATGGGTTTGTAAAATTTACAGTTAAACCTCTTAATAGTCTACCTATAGGGGAACGGATTGAGAACTATGCTGATATCTTTTTTGATTATAATCCTGCTGTACGCACCAACACAGTTTTCAATACCCTTTATATTCCTTCTACTATTGTTTCCAAAGATCATGTTGCCGATGTAGTTGTGTGTAAACTGAATATGGCTGTATATGGAGGTAAAGCCCGTTCGTTCTGTGAGCAGGATACAATACAAATGGAAGCACAAAATCCGCTCTATGGTGAAGGCCGTTGGAAACGGATAAAAGGTGGAGCACAGATAGATAATCCCTCCGACCCTTATACACTAGTAACGGGCTTGACCTATGGTGAGAATACGTTTATTTGGAGTATTCCTGCAGGATCGTGTAATATTGACTCCTTGCAGACTGTGATAACTATTATTCGTTATCAGAACCCTATAAAACCTGTTATTGCTAAAACAGGTACACTCGAATTGCGATCCAGTATAGAAGCTGAAGAGTATAACTGGCTTTGGAATGGAACTTCGCTATCTGATAATACACAAAAGTTAAAGGTGAAGAAAGGTGGTACTTATACTTTAAAAGTTACTAGCCATGATTGTATGTCTGAATTTTCTGATCCTTATGAGTTTATACTCACAAGTCAAGAACTCATAGAACTAACTGGGATTTATCCTAGCCCAACAGAAAGCCGTTTTGTGGTTGAACTTCCAGAAGGTGTAACAGAGGCAACAATAGATGTATATGATAGGATGAGTAGAGTAATCATTCATCAAGTTGCAAAGAGTAAATTAAATGAGGCTATTGGAGAGGAATTTGACCTAACAAACTATGCTGTTGGAGTGTATTTTGTGAAAATTCAGACAAAAGATGCTGTTTTTGTTAAACGTATAGTTTTATGTAGATAATTTTATTAGGATGGTTTGTTACAGACTTTTAGAATACTTGTAAAATTTATAACAAACCATCCTAATAATGGCATAACTAATAGCAACTTTAGATAACCCTCTACCACTTTCTGACTATTCTGGACTACAAGTTTAATGTGTCTTACAAGGATTGGAAAGCATTTGCGGTTAGTGATGTTGTCGAAATCCATTTTGCTCCTAAGAGCAAGTATCTGTTTGAACTCCTGCGTGTCTGATAAGATCATCAGCTAGTCTTTTCCCCTAAGCGTTGGACATAATAGCAGTCTTACCCTTTCTCCGTAATTCCTCCCATACTGCTTAACCCGAGATTTGGATTATACTTGCCGTAATATGGATACATGTAAAGATCTGCATTTTTTCACCTTTGTATCATCTTTTCATGTTAACACATACCATCATTATGAAACACGTAAAATTAGGCAGTCAGGGCTTGGTAGTTCCTTCCATTGGGTTAGGATGTATGGGAATGACTCCCATCGCAGGCGGGGATATCTATGGCAAGGCTGACGAAAAAGAGTCTATTGCTACTATCCATCGTTCACTGGAACTAGGTGGAAACTTTCTGGATACCGCCGATCTGTATGGACCATTACTCAACGAACGACTGCTTGCCAAAGCTATTAAAGGGAATCGTGATAAGTACATCATTGCTACCAAGTTTGGTTTTGAGATTGATGACAACGAACAAATGACCTGGCGCATCAATGGAAAAAAAGCATATGTAAAAAAGGCAGTTGAACGGTCTCTGCAAAACCTGGGCATCGACTCTATTGATTTATACTATCTCCATCGTCTGGATAAAGACACGCCTATTGAGGAAACGGTCGAAGCAATGGCTGAACTGGTCAAAGAAGGCAAAGTAAAATACCTGGGTCTGTCGGAAGTTGGTTCGGAAACTATTCGAAAAGCACATGCAGTTCATCCGATCACGGCTTTGCAGACCGAGTATTCGCTGTTTGAACGGACTGTTGAGGAAGCAGGTATTCTGGCTACAATCCAGGAACTAGGTATTGGGTTTATTGCATACTCTCCACTCGGAAGAGGATTTCTTTCAGGACAAATTAAATCCCCTGACGACTTTCCGGAAGATGATTTCCGAAGAAATATACCAAAGTATCAAGGGGAACAGTTTCAGAAAAATATCCGTTTGCTGGAAGAAATTGAAGCCATTGCTGCTGAAAAAGGCATTACTACAGCACAACTAGCCATTGCCTGGACTATTGCAAAAGGTGCTGTCCCGATTCCGGGAACCAAGAAGGTAAAATATATTGAACAGAATATTGTTGCTACTGACATAGCTCTGTCATCGGATGAGTTACAAAGACTGGAAGCGATTATTCCGCTAGGTACTCAAACAGGTGACCGGTACGATTCCGTATCTATGACAATGGTCGAATAAAGATTGTACATACCATACAGGAGTCATCCCAAATATAGTCCATCCCAAAATTGTATATATTAGAAAGCACCTGAGCGAAATTCACGACAACTGAGTGTTTTGCCGTGAATTTCGCTCAAACCTGGATGTTGCGGTTTATTCCGATCAAAAAAAGTTTTGCCGTGAGTTATGCACAAACACAAAACTGCCGTAAATTCTGATCAAAATGTTCTTTAAGGGAGAGACGATCTATCTGGATTCATTCAGGAACCCTGCCGTGAACTATGCGCAGAAAAAAATTAAGTCCAAAGCATCCAGGTAAAACTAAACTCTGGCATTACTCATGTACCTTTACGATTTCAATCTTTCGTTTCAATGAAGCAGCCTGTCACTCCTCCCAAACCGATCCTGTCTATATCAGAGATGCACCATCTGCTAGGTTTGAAAAAGCCAAAGCATCCAATGGTCAGTGTAATCAGATTTGAAGACATGATATCAACAGGGACAGTTCCAAGATCCATATCCTACAATTTTTACCACATTGCTCTCAAGAAAAATTATCAGGGAAAGATTAAATATGGACAACAATATTATGACTTTGATGAAGGTATGATGACGTTTGTTGCTCCTCAGCAAGTAATCACTATTGATCCGGATACGCCTACCAGTCTGGAAGGTTTTATGTTGATAGTTCATTCGGATTTTCTGCAAACCTATCCACTAGCCAGTAAGATTAAGTCCTATGGATTTTTCTCCTATGCTGCTTATGAAGCCCTGCATTTATCCGAACAGGAAGAGCAGGCTATCATGCAGTTAGTAGCCAATATTGAACGTGAGATAGATACCAATATAGATCCTTTTACTCAGGAACTGATAGTATCTAATATTGATTTGTTGCTTACTTACTGCAACCGGTTTTATAACCGACAGTTTATCACCCGAAAACTGGCCAATAACGGCTTACTGATCAAACTGGAAACACTTCTGGATGTCTATTTTGCTAGTGTTGAACTGGAAAAGTCAGGCCTGCCTACAGTAAAGTATGTAGCGGATCAACTGCATGTTTCAGCAAGTTATCTTAGTGATATGCTTCGGGTTCACACCGGACAGAGTACACAACAGCATATTCACAATAAACTCATCGAAAAGGCTAAGACTATCTTGTCTACTACAGGGTTATCGGTGAGTGAAGTAGCTTACCAGTTGGGGTTTGAGTACCCTCAATCGTTTAATAAACTCTTTAAAAGCAAAACCAACCTCTCCCCACTGGAGTTTCGGCAATCCTTTCACTAGAGCGAGAGTTTTGCCTTATTTTACTATTGTGACTACAGGTGTACTGATGGTGAAATAATTTGTAAAGGTGCCTGTGCCTGTATAATCCATATACATCATGATATAGCCAGTACCTACTCTGGGAGGAATTCTTACACCAACTGAATCTGTAGTGGCAAATATTATTTCAGAAAAAGGAGCTGCGGGACTTTCTTCCGGACGCAGATCCAGCAAAGCTCCGGTTGCGCTGGTAGAATCATGAAAGCTTAATCTGTGTTGTGCTTTATTGGTAGCAAAGTACTTGCCATAAATGGTAATAATATCTCCTACTTTGCCACTTTCCGGACTTATTTTAGTGATATAAGGTAGAGGAGCTGGAAGTATAGAAAAGCCAAATGAGTTTTCAATGTACCCTTTTCGTTTCAATGTGTGCCAGCCAGATGCGGCATTGGGTGGAACCTGAAGGGTTATCTCTGTTTCTGTAACAGAAACAATAGTAGCAGGGATGTCACTCCCATTAAATTTAATTTCCAGATCTTCTTTGACCTTTCCAAACATCTTTCCATGCAGCGTAACCAATGTCCCACTTGGTCCTCCCTTGGGAAAAAGGTTTTGTACCTGTACTCCGCTTTTTCCAGGATCTTCCTCACAGGAAAATAGCATAAGCATAGCTAAAAGCAATCTAATGGTAGTTGTTTTCATAGAGGTATAGATGGATGTTAAGGAATTGACTGCCAGTAGTAAATATAAGATTCTTTTACTTGATAATTAAGTAAACATTTAAAATGTTACTTTGCTTTTTGTGAGAGTAATTGGAGGATTCACATTTTATAGGATAAAAAATAGTATGTTATTTTGGTAGAAGGCGGGATGATTTTGATGGCTTACTCTACAGTAACTATAGGTCCGAATTTGAGGCCTTTTGCAATGAATTTCCTTTATTGGAAACTTATATACATCAGCTTTAGGAAGTTCTAATACTTCTTGACAAGAACAACCAGCAGTGAATGCAATTCCTTTGCAGATAGCATGTATATCTATTCATTAAACTCTCCATCACTGTCATAATGAAAATCAGTCAATCGTAGCATTCCTGCTAACTAACTGTATTTTGTAATCATATTAACCAAGTAGTAAAGAGCAATATTTTATCTTTACTTACCAATATAACCTTGATTGATACCCAATGCTTGAAACCTGTAAGGGTGCAAGTAAAAATATCAGTAGTCAAAGTAGATATAGTTCAATCAAGTTAGGGAGAATTATTCTCAAGAATCATCGAGCAAAATATAGTAACCTCACAGTGGTAAAATCATTGTTATGATTGCCGAACTTTCTCCGACATAAATAATATACTAGCCAAGTAAAAGCTAATACTTGGCTAGTATAAGAATAATTCCTTATGTGATGGCATCAAAAGGTGTAACACTTATCACTGAGAGACACCCTAACTCCCAATGAAAAAAATCATAGACGATGTAGTTTTTCTGACCTCTCTGCAACTAATTGATAAATGAATGAAACATACAGCGAATGAAAACACCTGTAGATACCCAATTTATTCAGCATATTAATGAAAACATAGGAATCGCTCATAAAGTGTGTCGTATCTACTTTGAAGACACAGAGGAACGGGCAGATATGCTGCAAGAGATGATGTACCAGCTATGGAAATCCTATCCAGGGTTTGATGCCCGTTCGAAATTCTCTACCTGGATGTATCAGGTATGCCTTAATACAGCTTTAGGATGGCGTCGTAAACATAAGCAGACGCAAGATGAACGCATCTCATTGAAGCACTATGGAATTGCAGAACCGGGACAAGATCAGCTGGAAGAAAGCATTCAACAGCTTTTTCGGGCAATCGGGACACTGTCTTCCTTAAACAAAGCTATTGTGCTGTTGTATCTTGATGAGATGAGTTATGAAGAAATCGCAGCCATTACAGGACTCACTCGTTCCAATGTAAGTGTGCGCCTGGTCAGGATTAAAAAAGAACTGGAAGAACAACTAAAAAAAACTAACGTCACCAATTATGTCAACTCTTGATGAATATAAGAAACAATGGGGTCAATCATTTTGTGAGTCCACCCCTTACGATCAGCTCGCCTTTCAGAAAGTCATTAAAAAGCGGGTCAATCAGCATACAAGGTCTTCAATGCAGTATTTCTGGGCATCTTTTGCATTCCAGATCCTGATATACGCTCTATGCGGGCATCTGGTAATCCGATACTGGTTTGTCATGCCTATTCTGTTGCTCAGCCTGACAGGTATAATACTTTACATTCCCTTTACAGTTATGCTGCTTAAAAAATTCAAACGTTTTGCTGTTGTCACTATTGTCTCCAATGAAACATCTTCTATCTACGAGTATTTACTTGAAAAACAACGCTTGCTGGAAAACTTTTTTCGGTTTAAGAAGCAGTATGAATTCTTTCTAATTCCTCTGATTTCAGCCATTGGGGTGTTTTTGGTATTTGCGATTTATGTACCTGGAGGCGTTCAGGCATTTCCATTTGGTGCAGTGATCACCTATTTGATTACTCTTTTATCCTGTTATTTAGCTATACGGGCCGAAAACTATAAGAGTTTTGTTGGACCTCTGGCTCAGATAAAAGACATTTTGAGTGAGTATGAGACAGGTGCTTCTCCACAGGAGTAAGGGAATTATTTGCCTTTTTACACCAGTTATTCGTTGCTCAATCCTTTCATGTGTGTTTATGCGTCCGTCTTTTTGATCAGGCAAAAAGACGGACGTCAACGATACTACATGGAATCCGTTTGTTTTTCGCTTTTATATGGACACGCCCAAAAACAAAGGGTAGACATTACTATTCGATACGTATATCAATTACAGGTCTGTACTTATGGCATGTTTTTTCGTCATTCGCCTCCAGGTAAGAACTGTTACTAAATACCAGGATAAAATCAGTGTATAATACAATGGGACAAGAAGCGCATGGGTTGAATACATATATTCAATAAACCCTCTGTTATTGGCTGCAATCAGTATCATAAATGACAAAATACCTGTGAAGATAAGCTTGACTCCCAGACGACGTGTCAAACTCCCTTTTGTAGTGCGAGTTCCTATTTGTATGATAAAAACCATGCTAATAAGACTAAGCCCCACTGTAAACCCTTTCATAAAATCATTTATGCTCAATGGATTTTTGGATTTGAGAGCAACCGTAAAAAAGAAGCTTCCAATGGCCAGAAACACAAGTAATGAAGGCACACGGGTGATAGCTCTTTTGAACTCATTCCAGTAAAGTCCCAGCACAGTTTTTCCCATCAGTTGTCTATAACTTTCTTCTAATTCTATAAGACCCATTCGGCCTCCAAACTCTGTGTCTGTGAGTTGTAAGGCAGCTTCAAAAGAAACTTCTTTATTCATTTGTGTTTCAATAGCAGAAATATAATGGTCTGTCATTTCTGCCAAAAACTCTTTTTCTTCCAACTGAAAAGAGGACAGGTGTTCCTGTATTTTTCGGATATACTCAGTTGTCAAAGCCATATGGTCAGATAGGTTTACTAGTTAAGATAATTTGTAGATTCTGCAGAAAGTTTGTCATTTCAGCTAAACGGTTCACCGATTCAGTTTTGCCTTGTTTAGTCAAAGAATAGTACTTGCGGGCTCTTCCTTCTACAATCTGGGTTTCGGTAGTCAGCAGACCTTCTGACTCCAGCTTATGTAATGCCGGATACAAGGCTCCTTCTGTGAGTTGCATCTGGCCACTGGTTAACTCCTTTACCTTTTGTGTAATTTCATAACCATACATTTTTTCACGGTCTTCGAGTAGTCGTAGAATGATAACTGACAGACTACCTTTCAGGAGATTCTGGCTTTGTGGATTCATGTGCCAAATATATACAACTTTCTTATACACCTACAAATCTTAGGTATATTACTTTTCTATATATAAAGAATTTGTTTGTAGGCAAGTGCAATACAATGGGATTGAGAAAACACCATTGATAAAAGGCAGTATGGACCTCAACCAATAATCTCCTTTCTATGATAATACCCCCATTCTTTAAGCGCATAAATCACCTTATGCAGTGATTCAGCATGAGTGGTAGCAGTGTATTCTACCACTGGAGGGAATGCATCAATTACCACTCTGGTAACCAGATGATTTGTCTCCAGTTCTTTTAGTTCTTTTGAGAGCATCCTGTCGCTGATACCCTCTATTTCTCTGGCAATCTCTTTAAATCTTCTTTTTCCATTCAATAAAGCAATCAGTATCTGTAGCTTCCACCTGCCATTCAGCACCTCCAAGGCATCCTTTACTGCCCGTAAATCCTCTTTTGAACATTTGGTATGAGTTGACATAAGACCTTGAAATAACCATTACTAACCTGTCAGTAAGCACTTACTACCTGTTTAGTGCTTACAAATCAAATGCTAAGATAACTAGTTTTGCGACAGTAACAGATGGCAACTGTAATCTGCTTACCATCTGATTTTAATAGAATGACAGCACTAGGATACTTAGACATACCTATATGAATAAACGAATTCTTATTTTCGGAGCTACCGGGCGAACAGGTCAACTGATAGTCGAGTATGCATTGGCGAAGGGATATTCCATTACTGCATTGGTCCGTAATCCTGAAAAGCTTACGATAACTTCCGAACGCCTAACCATATATAAAGGATCTCCGACTAGTTTAGAAGATGTGCAAAAAGCTATGGCCGGATGTGACTATGTGATAAGTGCCTTGAGTGCTCTTTCCGTAAAAGACAGCTTTTCATTTAAACTGATTACTCCACCGAAAACACTCGAAAAAAGTATCGGCAATGCAATAAAAACAATGAATGAGTATGGTATCAGACGTATTGTTACACTTTCGTCTATTGGGGCAGGAGATTCCTATTCCTATGCTCCCTGGTTTATGAGGTGGGTTATCCGACTAACTAACTTTAAAATTGTGTTTGCCGACCATAACGAACAGGAGTTGTTGATACAGCAATCAGCTCTGGATTGGATAATAGCCCGACCCGTAGGACTCACCAATACTACCAATCAGGGAAAACTCGTGGTTAGTTACCACGCAACTCCTTCGCCCTTTAAAATAAGTAGAATGTTGGTAGCCAAATTTATGGTAGATCAGCTTAATCAGGATGTCTTCCTATATAAAGCCCCCATTTTATCCGAATCGTAAAATGCTAGTTGAAATCAATTCCGCTCAACAAAAGTTTTGCGGTAAGCTCAATACGTAAGCACAACTATACACAGAAGAAATAAACAAATATACTCACTCATTCTTAATAAATCCTTCGCATCCTTCAAATTTGATAGTTGTTTCTATTATACACCGAAACAGATCCGGTTTAACTCTATAGTGTGTTCTAAGATAGGTAAGTATGATTTGTAAGCGCAGGGTGTTAATTCTTGCTGAACCTTTTTATTCAACATCAATTGTTCTTCTTGAAAAAACAAGATATAGTTTGATTCTTTAACTATTTGACTTTGAACAAACTCTCCAAACATATTCAGATACTGCCTATTTGACGTAGTAATGGTATTTTCTAAATAGAGAAACGTAAAGACACTAACCTATATTCTTTCTACAAATAACGACTTAGTTATATTTTTTCAGCAGAGTAAAGTCATTATTCTTGAGTTGTCTTATTTCAGAATCAGCTGATGAGTACATTTACGTTATCAATGGTCAGAAGAATCAGATATATATCAGCATTTTCTCGTGTTGGATAAAATTAAATCTTCTATTTCTATTGAAAAGGGACTGCCGTTTTTTGTTTCTTTTTTAAAAAGCAAGCACAACTAAATCAGAAGTCAGTTGGAACAGGACTAAAGCGGACAGATAATGAGAGAACTACTATAGTAAGGTCTATAAAACAAAAAGCCACTCATTAAGAGTGGCTTAGCAATAATAAAGAGTAATAATAAAGTGGCGGCGACCTACTTTCCCACCGGTGAAGGCAGTATCATGGGCGTGAAAGGGCTTAACTTCTCTGTTCGGAATGGGAAGAGGTGATCACCTTCACTATAACCACCAACAATGTTGGTGTCCTGCGACAATGTTTTGTGTCTTGCGACTGATTTGTCTTGCGACTGATTTGTCTTGCGACAATGTTTTAGAAGTTCGTTTTACTCATCTTACTTAGTTGAGTGTACTACTCTAGTGAGTAAAATTGACAAGTGGAAAAGAGAGAAACTCATTAACGAGTGTTTAAGTATAACAAAG
>NZ_JASJOR010000065.1:0-9434 GCF_030068545.1 Xanthocytophaga flava
GCTTGGCGGCTGGAATACAACCAGTTCCGACCTCACAGTTCTCTGAAAGGACTTACACCCTGTCAGATGGACGAGCAATCGCAACTGTTCACTACCGCCGATTTTTCCATTTCTGCTCGGTCTTAAAATTGGGTGGAGATCATACCGCCGATTTTTCCATTTCTGCTCGGTCTTAAATTTGGGTGGACGTCCTCTAGTACATTTTTCGATTTGATCCCTGTCTGAATTTTTGGGAGCCTTAAAAATAGAATTCATACAGACATCAAATAATTTATGACGTTTTTATATTGCCTCTAAATTCATTTAAAATCTGATTGTGGTCTTTATCTAATTGATAAGCAGTCTCCAGAATATAAACCAACTCTCTTACCCTTTGAGTATGAAAAAAAGATTCAATTATAAGATAAATTTTATAAAAAAAGAATCCAAGAATACAGTGTATAACTAAAACAATTAGAAAGAAAGTTGATTGCTTAAAAAGTAATTTTAAGAAAGAGTCAAAATTACTTACAATCTGTAATAATGATTGCTTAATAGAAAAACTATAAACTCCAAATAATATACCGACATACAACAGTACAAAAATTAAAGAGATCAAGAAGAGATAATTTGTGAGAGCTTTGAATGCATACCAGATTGATGACATTAATCTTAAGTGAGCTTCATTTCTATTAAGTTCCCTAATTTTATCTATGCAATGAAGACCAATTCTTATTTTAATGATATTTATAAATGTTTCTGATGGATATTCCAAACCTGGACAAATATTAGTAAGATGATTAATCTTTCTCTCTTCAAAATATTGAGAGATAGCACTATAAGGATAGTTTAGCTTCTCAATAAAAAGAGACTCAGTGTGAAGAACACCTTTCTTATTATGTTTTTGGCCTTTTATCTGATCATAGAATGATTCCAATGCTTCTAAATCAGCTATATCTTTAAGTATTTTTTTAGCATCGAGGTTTAAATCATTCCCTTTTGGATCTCTTGCTTTTAGTACTTCTCTAAGCATCTTTTCTTTTTCAGTATCATCACAAGCTAGGTTTATTTTTTCAATCAAGATATCTAGTTCTTTCTGATCCAGTGTCATTGACAACGAGCTTTCTAATTCTTTTTTCAAATAATTTCCACTATGATAAACCCATTTCTGTCGCTCTTTCCTAGATATACGCATATAATACTTCCTGAAACTTATCCTGTCCAATCTTTTTGTCTCTCCTCTATAAAAAAGATGGCCACAAACATATGAACTGACAAGAAATAATATACTGAGACAAATAATAAATGCCTCATTATCTAACACTTTTTTTATTCCACTTTTAATAGTTACTAATCCACTGATAATTTCTTGCCTTATAAAATCATCTTCATTATAATGTTGAAGTAAAACACGATTGTAAATATCTGGATCAAGTGAGTCCAAAGAAGCCCTTATAGAAGATATTTTAGTAATAGTTGTCGTAGCTGTATTAATTCTGTCTAGTTTCGACTGTTGAGTATCATTTCTAAGAGAAGTACTAACAGAGGAATCAAGTTTATTTAATTCTTCTCTAAGCAAACTATGCAATTCACTTTTGTTTTCTAAGCGACGATGAATAAGAGAGTCTTGTGTACTATTTACAACTTTCGATAAGTTATATTTAAATCTTTCTGCGGCCTTAAATGCAATCCATCCATCAAAGATCAATATAATCATCATAATTGTTATAAACAGAAGTCCTGGAACCAGAATACCTAAAAAGTCAACTAGATAATCACCAAACCACCAACCACTATTTGAGTCCTTGTCATTCATATTTATAATAAATTTGGCTTTATAAGCCGATTTTTAGAGAAATGATATAGATAACATACAAATACATTCTGATACTTCTGTAACCGGAAACTTAGCTTTGCTTTTTAGGGGAATCCATTTCCTCACAAGAAACAATTTCAAAACCCCTATTCTCTAATATTTTCTTATAATTATCAGGAAGCTCAGGTAGATTAATAAATAGTCTATTCTTTGCCCTACTTAAAGCAACATATATAATTCGTTGTTCCTCTGTTAATAAACCAGGCTTTAACAAATATTCTACATCTCCTTTTTCCAAAATCACTAATACATTATCAAATTCATCTCCTTTAGATTTATGAATGGTTTTATGACAAGTCACCTCATCTACATTTTTTACACAAACTGCTAGTTGTTTATAGGTATGGGTTTCGTAGAATGACTTAATCTCACCTGTTCTTAAATCTGACAAATCAGCCTTAATTCTTTTTATAATATTACTATAGTAATTGTAAAGTGTGTCATCTTTAAAAGTATCATACAAACTTAGAAGTAAACAAATGGACTTTAATGCCTCTTTCTTGCCTTTATTAATGTCAGTTTCATCTTGAAATAACCACTCTAAGCTTTTTAAAGCATCATTGAATAATCCGTTAAGTGCTAATTCTACTGCTTTGATAGAAGAAACCACAAACCTTCTTCTATCTTTATTTGAGTCCTTATTATAACGTTTATCCAAAAGATCTTTTGTAGGTACACTGCTATTGAGAGATTTATTTAATGAATTAGCAGTAATATTTCTCCTTGACAGTGAATATAATTGCTCTCTTTCGCATAATCCTTCTGCATACTTATATACACTTGCCTTTTTGCCTATAATTATTTTAGGCCTTTCACCATTTTTTTCTACAACATTTTTTTGTCTTAAATCGGAGCGAAAATTATTTAAAACTGCAATTATCTGACTTGTACTTCTATGATTATCCTCTATCGTATAATAACTTATATTTTTCAAAAAAAAGTTTTCAAAATGACTTGGCTCTGCTCCTTGAAATTCATAAATAGATTGTGCAATATCTCCAATAACTCCTATTACCGTTTCTTCTTGTCCAATAGACTTTATTATGTAAGCCTGAATAGGATTAGTATCCTGAAATTCATCGATAAAGAAATAAGGAAACTTAGCTCTGATAACTTTTAATATAAAAGGATATTTAATAATTAAATGGTAGCTAAAGAATAAGATATCGTCATGATGAAGTATTCCTTCTTGCCAATATAGTTCTTTGTATTTCAATAGGCCTAGATCCAAAATATCTAAACATCTTCTACTTAGCCCTTGTCCTCTATTTCCATTTTCATCAAATGAATATGCTTTTCCTTTGTCTGTATGAAGATAAATTTCTTCTTTTTGAGAAAGCTTATATGTCAATGTACTCAACCAATTTACAAGTGCTTCTTTGTTTTGAGGCATTCTAAGTAATTGATTAGGGGTAGGATTTGGATGTTTCAATTGGTTGTTATTTGGATGGTTTTCGATCCAATGCATAACTTTTTTGAAACTAATAATATGCTCATCATGTCCGCTGATTTTTGTTACATCTAGCTTATAATCAGATGCTATAAATGCTATATATGGCTTAATTACATGCCTAAATAAAAAACTATGGATTGTAGATACTTCAACTTGAATTGTAGATTGCCCTAAACGACTCAAAATAGTTTCGACAGCTATATTGGTATAAGTTATACAAGCTATTTTACGAGTTTTACCTAATCTAGTAGAGTTAGAAAGAACATTTTTAATATGATTTATTAACCAATGAGTTTTTCCTGCTCCTGGCCCTGCTGATAATTTATAATGTTGTTCAATCTCAATAATAGAGTTTGAATGAATTACTTCTGGGTTAGTTAAGAACAGATCCATTGTATTGCCTCCCTTATATAGCCTGGTGTTTGAAAATCGGCTCTTTCATCTTTATTTTTCAAAAGATTTTCTGTTAAGTTGTATACAAGCTCAAGTGCATTTTCTCCTTTACCTACTGAATTTAGATAACGAGCTGCAATAATCGCTTTTTGCTTTTCTATAGGGGACCATTGCGAATTAATAATACCGTCCTTAATACGGCTATTCTCTGCATTTTTTTTTAGCCTCTCTAATAATGGCTCACAAGTGTCTGAACCGTATAAATCCATTAAATCTTGAAGTTCTTTTTTATTACTTATAGAATCTGTAATGAGTAACTTAAGTTTAGGGTTAGATGTGATTAGATCATATTCAAAAGTCTTTCCTGATTCTTCATCTTGGCTAAAAAATCGAATATTAGTTGCATCCTTATAGTTATCTATATAATTGGATGCATGATTCTCATATTCATATTTACCCTGATCATATTTATATTCAAAAGGATAACACTTCTCGAAGCTTTTTTCATCAGAGTCGTCATCTCGCGGCCTTTCTCGGCGTACGGGATCACGATCTGTGATACAGATAACCTTTTTAGGTATAGCAAAAGAAGATTTAGTAGTATCAAATAAATATAAAAAGTGGTCAAAAAAACGTCCTCCAACATTAATCACTGCTATATGTTCGTCTTCTAAAGATTTATCTTCGTATTGTGCTAGTGTTGATAATAATAGTTGTTCCGCAATACCCTCTACTAGAATCACTTTCTGAGCAAAAAGCATATCCGATCTTGTAGCATCTAAAAATCGTTGTACATATTTCTTGCTTTTATTTTGCTCTGTTGAAAATACCTTTCCTGGATAACCTACCATAGTTTCTCCATTTTCATTATGAAGACAAATTATTTCATCCAAGGAAACGGCTGAAGTAAGCTGGGTCGAATGAGTTATTATAAACACTTGTCGAACTCTTTTCTTTTCATTCCTATTCTCCTTTAGAAACTTAAGAAATTTATATTGCATGGCAGGATGTAAATGTGCTTCTGGCTCCTCTATTGCTAAGATGGGGAAAACTTTGGCATTATTACCTAAGTATCCACCATCGGCACTAACCTGCATTTTTGCTAAAAGGAGAGACATAAAAAGCAGATTGTTATAACCTAATCCATTATGAGTGGCTGGAATACTTATCTTTCTACTCTCGTCTATCTCGTGTTCAATAATCAGTTTTAAGGCTGAAAACAACTCAACATCAGATATTTCACCTTGAAAGTCAGGTATTGTATTTTTAAAGGACGCACCTGTGGCTTTTGCATAAGAAAGAATTTGTTCTTTTCCTCTCTTCATTCTTCTCTGTAACTCATCTAAGATTGTATTCGCACTTTCATTAAAGCTTCTCTTCTTTGCTTTAATTTCTTGTTCTTTATGCTCTTTTGTCTTATCTGTTTCAGGAGCCGATTTAATTTCATAGTCCATAAAGAAGTCTAAAACATCTCGTAACAGAGTATTTTTACCAGAAAACATATCTCTTTCAACATCACGAATAGCATCTAAAAACTGAAAGTCGAATTTTTGTAATGATTCAGTATCTGCTGTCATTTGTAGTTTTGAATCACCTCCAAAAATCTTAGTTGTATACAGTCTGATAAAATCGTGTTTAATAACTTTCCAGATAAGGTCACAATCGTTTAGATCAGTTATTGCATTCACATAATTTGCTTGTTCTTTCTCAGGAAGAAAAAATTCGTAAGTAAGTAGAGCTTCATACGGATTTACAAGTTTAATAAGCCAATTACCTACTGTAACTAAATCATCTGAATGTAGGTCTTCATTTTCACTTTGTGAGATATGAACTGCAATACTAATTTTAGGAGGATTACTTTTTAACTCATCAAGGGGAATATGTTTATTAAAATCATCTATCTCTAACCTTTTTGTAGTCTGAGTGTCTATGGCAAGAGATAAGGCCTTAATCAGATTGGTTTTTCCAGAATTATTATGTCCTATAATAACATTTATACCATCATTAAAAAGAACTTCTTTCTCTCTGAAATTTCTAAAATTCTTAATCCTTATTTTTGATATATACATGGTTAGATCTTAATGTATTCTATTCTGATTTTTACTTAAAAATCCTCACAATCCAAACAGATCGCAAAATATTCATAACTGTAATTATTTTAATGCAATAAAATGCATCAAACATTAGTAAGCAATACCTCGAACAGGGTATTTTCCCCGTATTTTCCAGGTAATTTCACCCTTATCGACTTTAAAATAAATGCTAGCTTTTTCCTAATTATCACTCTGAATAGTTACTTCTCAAATCAAAACGCCTCCGAAATACTACTCACATAAACAGAGATCCAGCATCTAAAAAAGTGATCTTAAGTGCAACACCCTCTGAAGCAATAAACGCTTTTGTGTATAGGAATTAGGATACGGTAGCACTTCTCAAAAAGATGATCTATAGCAAACTTATACTTTTGCATCACTTGCCTATGTGTATACAATGACCTGAATGTATTGATGAATGGGATGGGGAGATAACTAAACGGATAACCTAAGATATCATTTATAACATATCCTTTTTGTATGTCTAGCGAATATGATGACCCTGCTAAATGCCTATTAACCAACATAGTACTACTCCACTTACATATAATCCGTTTGCCAGCATCGATCCCTTATTAACCTGATGAGAAGGCTTACCAATCACAATGGTTACATTCGCCAGAAAAACAAAAAGCTGAGAAAAAAAAGAATGAACGTCAAAGAAGAACCTAGTCTATAGCTGGATCTTTGATCGCATAGGATAGTGATAATAATCGCTATCACAGATATCACATAAAACAAAGCCTGCCGAATAAAGCCCCGCCAGAAGGGACTTTACACATAGGTAGAGAGTAGTTTCATGAGTTCACAAAAAGAGTAGAATACAAAAATGAAGATTTTTTACAACGTTACCTACCTGTTATTTCCCATATAAAACCTAGTCTTTACACCTGGCGCGAATTTTTATCCTTTTATTTCATTTCTCGCTTACTACGTCTTGTAGGTCATTCCACAGTACATATACTATACACAAAAATAGCTCAGGCATATAAGGGGCCTGTTCCGATGAAGAACTATCCACATTTACAAATTGACCAGTCCAATTGTGACAAAGAACCTATTCACATCATTGGCACCATTCAGGCCCATGGATTTTTGATGGTTCTGGATACCGAGCGCAAGACAATCGCTCAGGTAAGCGAGAATATACACCTGCTTATAGGGATCGCGGCTGAACAGTGTCTGAACATGTCCTATGAGGAACTATTGCCCAAAGAAGTGCTTGCAGAGATCAGCTCATTCGGTGAAGCTTCGGCAACACACGAAATGGTAGCCTCTCCTTTTCCGGTAGTCATACAGGAAAAGCACTACATAGCGTTGCTGCATGATCTGAAAGATAAGCTGCTGCTGGAATTAGAGCCTACCCATCATCACTCGCTTACCCAGCTTACCCAACTGAATGCACTCCAGGCAGCTACCTTCCAGCAGCTAAGCCAAAAAAATACGATTAACGAACTCTCCCTGGTAGCCGCCGAGCGAATTCAGCAATTATTTGATTACGACAGGGTAATGATCTATCAGTTTGACGAGGACTGGCATGGACATGTGGTGGCAGAGAAGGCAAAGCCAGGAGTAAAGTCGTATTTCAATCATCATTTTCCAGCCAGTGATATTCCCGAACAGGCACGCGCCATGCTCAGAAAGAAAGGTATCCGGCAGATTGTAGATGTAGCAGCAGAAAGTGTTCCACTTATACCTTATTTGCATCCTCACACAGGCAAGCCTACCAATGTCAGCAGTACCGAACTGCGAAACCCTTCTGAAATTCACCTGGAGTACTTACAGAATATGGAGGTAGGAGCCACTGTATCCATTGCGATCCTGGTGAAAGGCAATCTGTGGGGCCTCATCTGTGGTCATCACCAGTCGCCCTGTCTGATTGACTACTACCAGCGTACTACGGCCCACCTGATTACGCAGTACTATGCCTCTTGCATTCTCTCGGCTAAAGAGAAGGACGATAAGGAACTTGACCAAACATACAAACAGGTGGAAAAGATACTTATACAGAAAATGGAGCAAAGCCTGAACATCAAAAAAAGTTTATTTGTAAAACCTGTTACTTTACTTGATTTGTCCTCTGCTACAGGAGCAGCCCTGGTGCTGAATGGCAAAATAACAACGCTGGGAAAATGTCCCGGTCAGGCTGCCATCCGAAAGCTGGTTCAGTGGGCGAGTGAGCAGACATTGCCACAGGTGTACCATACACAGGAGTTATATAAAGTATATCCTCCTGCTTTTGGGTTTAAGCAGGTAGCCAGTGGCTTGCTGTTGCTGGAGCTATCCAGACACAATCAGGAATATATTCTGTATTTTAAACCTGAGATCAAGGAGACCATCACCTGGGCAGGTAACCCGGATAAGTCGTTACAGATGGATGCGGAACAAAGGTTGCATCCGAGAAAGTCGTTTGCCAAATGGGAACAGGCCATTGAGGGCAAATCGGCTGTCTGGAGTGAACTGGAGATTGAACGGATTCGCTCGCTGGGTAAAACGGTAGTGAGTATTCAGCTTACCTGCCAGGCCGAAAAACTGCGTGACCTCAATACGCAACTGGAGGGTAAGAATGCACAGATGGAAGACTTTACACATATTGCGTCCCATAATCTGATTGCCCCCTTAAACAACATCCAGGGACTGCTCGGGCTGTATCATCACCAGGAAGATTTTGACACGGCTCAACTGGTGCTGGACAAAATTGCTCTGGTTTCCGGTCATATGAAACAAACGCTACAGGAACTGCACCAGTTACTCAAAGTGAATCAGAGTAAAGAACTTTCGTTTGAGCTTATTGACCTGCCAGAACTTATCCGGCGGGAAATGGCAAACCTTTCCAGCCATATAGAACAAACAGGCGCACAGATTCACCCACAGCTTGCAGTTGAGTCTCTACGCTATCCAAAGGTGTATATGGAAAGTATTCTTCATAACTTCCTTTCCAATGCCCTTAAATACCGTTCCCCGGAAAGAACACCCTACATCAAAATTACGTCCTGGCAGGCAGACGGTAATGTGCTGCTTGAGATCGAGGATAATGGAATGGGGATAGACCTGGAAAAATACGGACACAAGCTCTTTGGCCTCTACAAGACGTTTCATGCCCATGCCGACTCACGGGGTATAGGCTTGTATCTGGTGAGAAAACAGGTAGAATCGCTGGGAGGAAGCATCCACGTAGACAGTCAAGTAGATGTAGGTACCCGCTTTACCGTTCGCTTTCCACTAGTAGGACAAGAAGATACCAGCCGACCTCCTGAATCAATAGAGGGTATGGCTAGGGAAGGTAGTCACTAAATACTAACCTGACTAGCCAGCCTCTCGAATGGCTTCTGATACAAACCTCGGGTTTATATATTGGCTCGTCCCATACCTTTTATGGAAATAAATGTTTTAAAAAGAAAGACGCTGGTTCGAACGTCCGTTCGGACCTATATTGAGAGCAACGTCCGTTGCGTTGGGACAAATTGATACTTGTTCAGGTGTGTGATAGTACCCGAACAGGATTGTAACCAGCCAACGCAGCGTCCGCTCAATGCTGTCAACTTAAGAGTTAAGTATTGGGTTAAGTAAGTATGGAAACGAAAATACAAACCCTCTTTTCTACGGTTCATACTTTGCTAATGAGCCAACAGTTCAAGAT
>NZ_JASJOR010000066.1:0-8888 GCF_030068545.1 Xanthocytophaga flava
AAGATCCCTTGGCGACCAGGACGTACCTTCCCTAGACCCAGACAGAAAAGTTCCCGACGAAAATTTCCTACTCATAAACGATCTGGATTGTAAACAGTCCTTAAGTTGACAGCATTGAGCGGACGCTACTTTCAATGTGGGCACGGGTGGACACCCGCGCCAGAGACTTTCTTTATTTCCAGAAAAGATATGGGATACGATAAGGGACTAACCTCACTGCAGAGGCGGTTTGAGCACCTACACTACTTTCGTGGTTAAAAGTATCACAACTCTCTTTGTAGCTCCTTTGTTTAGCTTCGCTATGTATCTCTCCTCAATGCCTAATTCATTCCCTCAAAATAAGTTTGACTACCTCAATTTTCATGGGCAGATAATGGATTTTGACATTCACTATTGATGCAAACAAAATAATTGTCTTTGATTACATTAATCCAACCACATGTACTACAAATCCGGAATTCGAATGCAACGGTAAAAAAATCCGGAAATGGAATCCCAACCTTTTCTAAGGCGTATTTTACTGCACTCCAGGATTTAGGCGAAGGACAATAACCTGTAGATTGATTGGTGATTTGACTAATGAGGTATGATTTGTTTTTACCTAATTCAAATGTTATTTCGCCTGCAGACAATACGTTTTCTCCTGCAGCACAGACAACATGTTCGGAATGTCTGTCATTGATCAGTAAATTATGTTCTAAGTCAATAATAAATGTTGCGGTTATTTCTGAGTTACCATCTGGTTTTTGGTTCGTTTTCTTAATCCAGTATTCGATATCTGCAACTGATCTAATGCAGTATCCCTTCCATTCTGCTTTCACCAATCGAAGCAATCCGGTATCTCCAACAAATATATATTCCATCTGTTTATCCATTCTAACTTGAATTCAGAATCCGAATTTCCAGAAGCAGACATCCTTTCCAGGTATACCGGCCAGCTAAATCATTACTTATTGCACAACCAGGTCGGTTTCGGCATTCAGCTCATTATCGGCTTTCACCTTGTCCCAAATACGTAATTTAACATGATAGGTTTGACCGGCTGCCATGGGTTGTGCAATGGTAATCTTCCCACGTAGTTCAGTAGCATCTGCAGGCGGATGACCCTGATCGCCTGAAAACAAGTCATCGGCCTTAAGTACTGGCGTTCCCTTTGTGTCAGTCACCAACAAACTCATTCCTGGAAAAGCCTTGCCGTCCTTAAGCCCATAATTATTTATCCCAAGCGCTACTATGGCTATCTCTGAATTTAACTTTACTTTATTATCGGTCATGCGATTATTTTCCGGATCTACCAATGCCATATCTTGTACAACAAAGCCATTGTAGTTGAATGACAGTCCTGTAAGAAGGTCTTTCTTGGCTCCTTTGCTATAATTGCATCCGGCAAATATCAGGCAGCTTAGTAGTACGAGTAGAGGTGTTGCTACGGTGGTCTTTGGGTTTTTCATAAGTGTACCAGAATATATATATAGAGTTCAAATCGTATGAAACAGAATCGTTACAGAGGCCAAGAAGATATACTAGCAGTCCGCCAATGCTCCAGACATATCATTTATGGATATCTTTACATTTTGCAAAGGTATGGTCTGCAAAAGACGACTGTCAATAACCCTTTATACAACTCTGATAGGGCATTCCCCAGAAGATTACTGGCGTCGAGACGTACTAAGTATTGTTATGTCGCCCTGTTTAGTGAGAAAATATGAGTTACAATACAAACTTTTCTCACTAACGGATTTTTACGTAAAGCCAAATGGATATTCTTAATCAGGAAATCTGTATGCTTTCTGTGTTGTTTGTATGAATCTCAGGCCAATTGTAAACAATTTAATTCTTTACAGATAAGTCCTCATTCGGTATAAAACCAAATGGCAGCAAAAATGCCTCTATTTCTTTCAGAAACTGTGTTTTTAATTATTGGCTGCTTATTCAGTTCTATTTCGGGTATACAATACATTCGCAGATAGGTAACCCATCTAAAAAGACTTTTACAGCTTTTACTGTATCGAGTTCCTATTTATTGTCTGGATGTAAATTCTTTGACCATAACTGATATAGTCTTTCATAGTGAAGATTGCAATTGAGTTTGGCTACAATAAGTCCCTGGACTGAATCATTCCAGGTAACACTGTAGGCTTCTCTCTAAAGTGAGCCAGTAGTAATTAGAGCCTAGCTGGCATTGGCAAACTTAACAGGAGCTCTAAAAAATATTGCAACATAAATACTCCAACCAGAACACCAAATAAAGAATAGAGAGTTAATGCATTTTTTGTATTTGGTTTTTCTATTTTATTGTTTTATACGTTTTTTTTCGGTATTTATTTTTAGGAGCAATGAAGTCTGCTCTTGCCAAGCTTCTCATAGTAGGGTAATCTCAATAACCCGATTATCCGGATCAATATAGATCCATTCTGTATTGTCCAGATCCGGCACACATGCAATCAAATCCTCTCCTGCTTTGTGTTTTGCCAAAGCCATTTCCCCTAAGAAAATTGTCATTTCATACCTTTCTTGTCCACTGGAACCTAACCATGCATCAGTTACTATTTTTCGGTTTTTCTGGATTGCGTCATATCCCACATAGTTCAGGTTATCCTCCTCTTTGTACCAGGGTTTTGCTGCCACTCCATCACACCAGAATGACCTCAATATTTCATCTTCACACAGTTCAAAGGCCGCAGTAAGATGAAACTCCAGATACACACAGAAATTCTCATCAAATGAATTATAAACGTTTTCTGTCATGCTGTATAAGCTATCTGTTTCCTTCTATGGAAATGTATACAATGGCAAATAGAATATAGCGAATATACAACTTACAAGCAACAGACTATAATCTTGCTCTATTACTCGTGTAAAGTTAATTTTATGTATAGCACAAATCAACCTGCTAAATCGCTATATTTACTCAGCTCAGAGGTGGAATGGTGTCCATAAGAACGTTGCCGTAAACTGTACTTCCACACAAACGGGATATAAATTCGGGGTAGTACTGCAGGTTCGAATCCTGCCTGAGCCTATTGACAATTGCTGTAAGATTAGCTGAAAATAAAGCGAGAAGTTAGTCAGGTAATAGGCACAAGTAGTGTAAAAGGATAAATCAAATGTATGCATTACATAGGCAAAGAAAGAGCATTAAAAAGAATATCTGCCAGAAGAGCACAACTACAGATAGATGAGAAAACTCACCATAAGGTGTACATAGAACACTTATTGGAACGAATTAACTTGTTACCAGATGAGTTTCTGATATACTACTTTAGAACGGCTACTAATGAATCTATTCTTTTATCTTCCAGACGATTTATCCTTTTTGATACCAATCAGCATGTTCGTTTTATAGGAGTAGAAGAGATAAAGGAAGTAAAATTCAATCCTGAGTTTAAAACAGATTTAGACGCATCTTTTCTATTGATTTTAGAACTGCATATTCAACCACCTTTGACTATATCCATGTCTAATGGGCCAGAAGGAATCTCGCTTGTAAATGCCATTTCTACTATCAGGAGAGTAATGTATGAATAATCATTTAGTAATGTATGCTCTAAATGCATTTATGTAAACTTACTATTCATAAGATTCAAAGTAATTCTGCTAAAGATATGTTTCTATAGTTCCTGTTCTGTATGCCTGTTAAGGATGTTGTGCCTGTGTGTGAGCAGCTTCTTTCTTTCGGTTCTTTTCTGCCCATTGGCTCAGATGATCCAGTATCGGAGTCAGCTCAATAGCCATTTCCGTAAGTTCATATTCTACCCTTGGCGGCACTTCCGGATAGACCGTTCGCTTCAGAAGGCCATCCTCTTCCATTGCTTGCAACTGCAAGGTTAACATACGCTCAGAGATATAGGAAAACTCCTTCTTTAATTCACTAAACCGCATCTGTCTTTGTTTGAGTTTATCAAGAATTAACAATTTCCAACGACCGCTGAGTATATGTACTGCATAGGTGAGGTTGCAGTTGATAATGCATTGCTCGTTTCGGGTAAAGGTGGAGGTTGTTTTTCTGCCTGGCATTACTTACAAATTTTATAGTAGCACACAATTCATTACAGGTAAATCAAAAATACGCGCAAAGCCCTACTATTGCAAAAAACAAAAATTTCAGCAATATGGACTTATATTTAAACAAGAAAACCGCTATTGTAAGTGGAGCAAGTCAGGGTATAGGCAGAGCCATTGCCAGAGAGCTTGCCCTTGAAGGAGTGAAAGTGCTGGCAACTGCCCGTAACGAAGCGTTGCTTAACGATTTAAAATCAGACATCATCGCTTCAGGAGGTACGGAACCTGTTTTACTGGTTCAAGACTTTGTAGATAAAGAAGCACCTCAGCGAATAGCCAGAGCAGCGTTAGATAACTTAGGACAGGTAGATATTCTGATAAACAATGCAGGCCGTAGCAGACCCGTGCCACTTACCGGGCAGGAAGAAGACTGGATTGCCGCCATGACGCTTGACTTTGAGCAACACCGCAAGTTAACGCATCTGCTTATACCACATTTTATAGAACGAAAACAGGGAGCAATTCTCAACCTCACCAGCACCTATGAGCTACGTCAACTGAATGTATCAGCCATTGCCAAAGCAGCTGTAACAGCCTGGTCAAAACAACTTGCGGGTGAACTAGGCAAGTATGGCATCAGAGTCAATTGCCTCCAGCCAGGTTTGATTGATACCAATAACATCCGCCCCTATTTTCCGGGAGAGGAACGACAACGCTTTGCAGAACAAGCGATTCCGTTGGGCGATTTCGGTGAGCCGCAGGATATGGCTAACATGGCCGTTTTCCTTGTCTCTCCGCGAGCCAGATACGTCACTGGAACAGTAGCTGTGGTGGATGGTGGCATGCGTAATTATGCCTTTTAGCATTTGGTACAATGTATAAAAACTGAGCACCTGTTTGTGCGTTTCCACTACTATACAGTTAGTGTTTAAGTTGCATCCTATTGACTTTAGAGATGTAAAGTCTTTCCTTTGTGATAGTAACTTATACCAGAAAACTGAGAAGTTGTCTAACCTGATTTTTAAAAGCTTCAATCGCCTATGGTAGTTGCAATTTCGCCTGTTGGGGGATATACAACCAGACACAACTATTTAATACGCTCTATAAAATCATGTTAGACAACTTCACTATCTATACGCCTAATATACCAGTAGCTATTAGCCTACTATTCATCCTGTGCTCATGCCATTCAAAAGAAGAAAAGGTCATCATTAAATATACATATTTTAATATGACAACCCCTATCAGTACGGAATGTGATACATTTGAAAGTACAGAAGTTTATAAAACAAAAGAAATTACGAATCAAGCATTTATTGATTCTTTATATGAGGAAATCAAAAACTTAGAGCTAATAACAGATCCGGACTATGCGTCTTATACACCAGACACCAGAGCCAAAATCCTATTTCCTCGTATCAGCCAAAATCCAATTTGCGTAGGAGTCCCTGTTGTAAGAATTGATAACAATCTATTTGATAATACTGATAATCTCAGGACTCTTATTGATCGCCAAATGGCGATTGAATAAAGTCTATTTCTGTTCTTTACAAATCTGACACTCTGTTGTATAGTAAGCCTTCAGATTTGAACAAACTTCTTTGGCAATATTTTCAAATACAAGCGATGAAAATGGAATCTGTTTTTTTATCGGACGATCTATCAGCTTTCTATTTTTCTTTCGTTCCATACGACATTGTATCCAGAACAATCCTTTCTTATCAAATCCAATATTGAAAAGCTCTGGATTTCTCCTCAACATGGTATCAAATGAATAAGAATCCTGCTTAAAAAGGCAATCATCAATAAAAATAATTAGCTTATTAATCAGGTGAAACCCATCAGAGGATATTTGATACTTCATAAAATCAAAATGGTACTTATGGCCAGCTCGGATGTTAAAAGGAGAAGGTCTTTCTGAAATATATACATAATTATCTTTGTAAATTAAGCTACTTCCATTGATCAAAGATATATCCAGGCTATCTATCATTTTTCCTTGATAAATTAAGAGTGCATACAGTAGAGCATTCTCTTTATCCTTTTTTAATTTCACTTTTAATTTTCCTTGTGCCTGAACCGGATTATTAGTGAGTGCACAGAATAAGTATAACAGGAGTAATACAATTTTACTCATATTTAAAACAAAGACAGGTATGTAGATCTGTTTGTGCTTTGCTGTGAGGATCAACAAATTAAATTATTGTCTGTCCAGCCAGGAAAGTCAACTCAAAATACTAATGAATCAGAGATGATTGATTGAACTTTTCAATGTAACATTTCGAATATTTTTTTTTAAATGCTTATATTCTATGACATAGCGCCCACATTAATAAAACCCTAATAATCAACCACTTAAAACCCAATCCTATATTTCTTTTAAATTAAAAGAAATATAGGATTAGTTTAACATCAATTATATGTATCCAATTGAACTGAAAAATTTTTATCTATTGTATAACATTTGTTAGTATGTATGTCACAAAAAGACCAGTTAGTGTAGTCTCCCTCCAGATTAGGTGTTCTATCACAGAATACAGTAAGTCTTTTGCTACTTTTAAAATGTATAGACAGGTCATAAAAATTGCTTAAGCTAACTTCTTCAATTATGTCACCTTCTAAAGCATTAATAGTTAAAGTGAGATGACCAGTTTCCGGATCTGGAGACTCATTCCAGCCAGAAAGAACTTCATTTCCTTTCTCAAGACGCCATGTACAGTATATGTATAAAATATAGACAACCGGCTCACCTATTTCAAATAAAATTATTGAACCATTTCCTCCTCCAGCAATAGTTTTCACCACACATTGCTGCTTTACAACCTCTACTACCCTCTTAATTTCTTCCATACTGAATTATAAGACTATTTAAAATAATATAAATGCCAACCCGGGAATCTAGCTGTTTTTTGTATAACATCTTTGTCTTCCAGTAGATCAAAACGATTTTGTATCTCTCCCTCCGAAAGTGTGGAGAGTGGGTCATCCGATTTATCACGTAAGAATAAAGAAATCCTCCATGGATCAAAACCATCTATACGTCCATTTATACCATAATTAAAATCTATTTGTTCTTTTCCAATAGAAATACGACAGCCAATACCATGAAAATAATAGAAAGCCCTTTTACCATTAATAGCAAACACCCCTTCTTGTGAGACTTTTCTACTACACCAATCTGCTAAAGGATTAGTAGTTTTAAATTTCTCCTTCAATGTAGAATCTATTTCTTTTACTTTACTTATATAGAGTTGTATCCAATCTACTAAGCGATTTAACTCTTCATCTGAAATGTTCATACTGCTGTATCTAAAAGATGGTGATTTAAGGTGGTACTAATCCGGTAGGCAAATGTAATTCTTTTATACACCTTCATAAGATTCAACTCTGTTTTTCCAGAAGAAACAATGTGTAGAATCAGCTATACAATTCTCCTATAAAGTGTATTCATTTGAACGTTTTTAGCTATAATTTACGCTTCACTTTCTATTTTTTCAAATCAATAACTATCTTTACTTAACAATCTTTATTGCCTCCCCTGATCACTAACGTTAATTCCAAACCCTATTGACCCCTTTTCACACTGAAGAAGATCTGATACGGCAGCTAAAAGATGGCAATCAGGCAGCTTTTAAAACGATCTTTCATTTGTATTACAGGCCTTTAACCTTGTTTGCAATGAAATACGTGGGAGATGTGGAAGAGGCAAAGGAGATTACACAGGAATTTTTCATCCGGTTTTGGGAAAAACACGCTTCGGTTGAAATCAATTTCTCCTTAAAAACCTATCTCTACCATTCAGTCCGGAACGCCTGTTATAATTTTATAGAGAAAAATAAAGTCGCTCAGCGAAGATTAACGGACTGGAAGGAAAATCCTTTTATTCAGGACCCTATCCTTGATAAGATCATCGCAGCGGAACAGGAAGAAATATTGTTAAAGGGGATTGACAGTTTACCCGAAAAATGCAAAGAAATTTTTATGATGAGCCGAATCGAAAAACTCTCTAATAAAGAAATTGCGGCTAAACTACAGATCTCCGTTAAAACAGTAGAGGGACAAATCACAATAGCACTGAAAAGGTTAAAAAATTTACTTATCTCCCTCCTACTCTCCTTCGGATTTCTACTCCGATAAATAATCCCCTCTTAGTCAGCAGCTTACCTGCACTTATTTCTCTAGCTACAGGTAAAAGATCCTAATCATGTCCCATAACTTTTCTGGAAATGAAGGATTAAAAAAGAAAGCACTGGTTCGAACGTCCGTTCGGACCTACACATGAGTCATCCCGAATTTTGAGTAAAAAATGCCATTGAGAAAGGATAATAAATGTCACAAAGAGAGCAAATACGACTTCAATCATAGATGGTGGTGTAGGTGCGTTGGCAATCTTTTCTCCGCGAGGTTGGCCTTTGGCCTTGCGGGCGGAAGGATCGGAGAAAAGTGCCCTTTTTTTGGTTACTATTTTTGGGCAAGCAAAAAAAGTAACAGGTGGTAGGAAGAGAAATATTCTGGACTGTAAACAAGTATAAATGCTAGCAAGCAAAAAAGGAAGGAGCTAGCGGAAGAGCAATGCAAGTGACAATAGACAAATGAAGAATCTTCTTGCCATGGCGGACACGTGTGACAAATAGAGCCATGTTTACTTCTGAAAAGATTTTCTCCAAATCCAGAGGCCGCCGGTCTTGCCACGAGATTCTTCCAGAAGGACAGATGAGGTAGTTTGAGTGGTTTTCTTACCTTGACAGCATTGAGCGGACGCTCAATGCTGTCAACTTAAGGACTGTTTACAATCCAGATCGTTTATGAGTAGGAAATTTTCGTCGGGAACTTTTCTGTCTGGGTCTAGGGAAGGTACGTCCTGGTCGCCAAGGGATCTTGTATTT
>NZ_JASJOR010000067.1:0-5776 GCF_030068545.1 Xanthocytophaga flava
TACAACCAGTTCCGACCTCACAGTTCTCTGAAAGGACTTACACCCTGTCAGATGGACGAGCAATCGCAACTGTTCACTACCGCCGATTTTTCCATTTCTGCTCGGTCTTAAATTTGGGAGGAGATCAAGGTAGTTTGAGTGGTTTTCTTACCTTGACTGTATTGAGCGGACACTTGCGCCAGAAACTTTCTTTATTTCCAGAAAAGACATGGGACATAATGAAGAGCCAAGTTGGTACAAAGAAATTACTACGATGCAAAATCTTTACTAGATTATGCAATAAGGCTTTTTACTTTACTATGGATAACTTTGAGAAGAAATATTCATCCATAGTACTTTAACTTACCTAGTAGAATGATAAAAATAGATGACAAGCTGCAAAATATTACTTTCGCTACTGCTTTTCTTTACTTTCTTGCCCTTCTAAGATTAACAGTTTACTACAGGTTTTTTGGATTAGATATAATTCCTTTCTTAACAGTGTATGAAGTCATCAAATCTATTTTTAATGCCAATCTGTTTATTGCAAGTCTATTGTTGTTTGGCATATACCTTGGGGTTAGATTTGCTCTCACTGGAAAGAAAGAAGAAAATAGATCAGAAGAAAATTCTCCCTTATCTGAAAGCGGATTCCTCAATCCACCCCAAACAACCTTAAAAAATCTAAAAACTAAACTACAACATTTGGTGTATGCCTGTATATTAAATGTAGTGTGCTTTTGGGCTTTGTTCATTTTTGGAGATTTTCCTATAAAACTCTTTGGACAGGATATTCGCATACTTACATTCACCGCATCTATGTTAGGTCTTTTGGTTTACTTATTAAATAGTACCTCTAAAGTATCTACACGAGATATCTCTTACTATTCGCATATGGGGTATAATTTTACGATGATATCCAATATAATGTATATCATATTCCTAGTAAATTTAACCACTGTGATTGCTTTTTATGAAGCTGAGTTTGTAAAGAAAGAAGAAAAGAATACTATCAGTTTTAAAATGGATAATGCTACAGTTTCAAGTAATACAATGAATCGATTTATTGGAGTTACAGAAAACTATATTATACTATATAATCTGAAAAATCATAAAACAACCTTGTACTCCAGAGAAGAAGTAAAGGAACTTGAGTTTAAAACTTCCAATTTACGACCTGCAACTAAAAAAGAAGAATCTATAGATAGTACACATCATCAACAATAGATCTGCTATAGTATTTATTAAACAAGGTATGCATTGACCAAAGGTCATCTGATTATTTCCCCAGACATTGTGTTTTACATGTTTGTGTTTCTTACACAACTCTCTTTAAGGCTGTCAGCGGGAGAATTTCAAGGTCTATATCTCCCTTCAGGGTTAGCCACTCGCAGACAGCATGTGAGATATTCTCACTTTCTGTAAAGTTCGTAATTTTCATAACAGGAGGTTCTGAATCATGCTGGTGGTTAAGGAGTACTCTATCGTGTATATTTATCTCACATGGATGCTTCTTTGCATCGTTTGGAAGCGACAGGAATCTGACTTCTTTTGGCTGACAGAGTTCTACTTTCATATAATGCTTTTTATCAAAATAGGCACAATGAAGAATCTCTTGCGAAAATATATTGTCGGAAGTGATGTGAATAATAGTCATACGATTAGTAGACAAAATACCTTCAACAATATCACCCGTTTGCGGTTTCGTAATAGTGTCGTTCATTTGGTAAATAGAGAGGAGTATGTGTATAAAATACTCCCCTCCAATAACGAAGTAAAAACAAATCCCGTCAATACGTATAAATACGCATTATTGAACGTATTTATACGTATTGACGGGATGGTTCTACTCGTTATCCATGAATTTAGATACTGAGGATGGATTGTATGCAGTGAGTAAACTTGTAATGTTTCCAGACTTACTTATACTATCGTGCATAGCCAAATGGATCATACCACTTGCTGTTGCGTTCAGAAACCTTTTTGCATTTTGGTTATTTTATAACACAGACCCTCTATACATACAACCAACTGGACTTCTTTATAAACCTATAGTTTACCTATGAAGCAGGTAGAAACACAGTAAAGACTGCGCCCTGACCTAGCGTACTGGTTGCCTGTATGGCTCCTTTATGATTAGCTACAACTTTTTCACAGATAGCTAGTCCTATACCCGTTCCGGCATATTCTACTCTGCTATGCAAACGCTGAAAGATTTGAAAAATACGTTCGGCATATTCCTGTTCAAATCCTATCCCATTATCCTTTACCTCAATCCGATGGTAGAATGAGGAATGGTGTGGAATTCTGAGAGAGGCAGGTAAATCCGAAGCAGCTATCAATGCATACTCTACTTTGATGAGAGGAGCTATTCCTGCTTTGCTAAATTTGAGTGCATTGGAAAACAGATTCAAAAATAACTGGCCTAGTTGTGTAGCATCGCCCTGCACCACAGGCAAAGGAGCTATTTGTATAGTAGCCTGTGTTTCCTGAATACGAAACTCTAGTTCATTCAGTATTGTATCCAGTACCTGATTTAAGGACACAGATTCGGTACGATCTTTCTGGTTTGATATTTTGGAAAATGCCAACAGATCATGGATTAAAACCGACATCCGCTTAGATGCTGCCTGCATGCGTTCCAGCAAAGGAAGACCCTCGCCCAACCCAACGCCGTATTGCTTTTTGAGCATATCTCCAAAAGACTGAATCTTACGGAGGGGTTCCTGCAAATCATGCGAGGCAATATAGGCGAACTTTTCCAGGTTATCGTTTGAACGAACCAGCAGTTGATTGGCTTCAAACAATTCCTGATTGGTTTTTGCCAGCTCTTCCGTACGCTTGTGAACCTGTTGCTCCAGTACCAGTTGAGCAGAACGCCGCTCAGTTACATCCTGAGCGGTTCCAAACATTTTTACAGGTTTTCCCTGCTCATCAAAAAAGGTGCGGGCTTGTGCATGAATAATATATTTCTGTCCAGTGGTTCGGTTGGTCATTTCATATTCTTCATTGTAGACGCCCCCGGATTCGGGATTGAGAGCCCAGGCCATAGCCGTACGGATGCGCTCCTGATCTGCGTCGGATAATACCGGATACACATCGTCCAGATCCTCTTCTTCAGGCAAAATACCAAACCATTCTCTGAGCCGATCTGAATAGGTGGTACGGTTGGTAACAGGGTCATATGTCCAGGTTCCCAGTTGTGCCAGTTCAATGGCTCCCCGCATCAATGCTTCTGCTTCCTCTACTTTTTTGCGGGCAACCACTAGATTGGTTACCTCAATGGCCGCTATGATAATACCATAAATCTGGCCTTGCATATTACTCAGGGCTTTGTACGTATACTGATAATATCCTGTATAAGGCTTTCCAAACCGTAGCAGTTCAAATTTTTCTTCCGGCTCATGAAACGTTTGTCCTGTGGTATATACATGTTGGAGCCTGTTGAATAAAGGGGTAGCCTCCAGTTCCTGCATTACGTCCATAAATGGCTGACCAACAATAGACTTATCCCGTCCTATCATCTGAAGCATATTTTCATTGACAGTATGAATGATCATTTGCTTGCCTGTCACAACCATTTTAGCTACCGGTGAGTTGAAAATAATACTTTTGCTGAAGAGCTCACTTTCTTCCAGACTTTTGCGGTACAATACTTCATTGGTCACATCTATGGCCATATTCAATATGGCATAAACCTGCCCCTTTTCATCTCTAAGTGGCTTATAGGTAAAGTTAAAATAAAAGCTATTGAGTTTACCTCCCACTACAAGATCTGCTCTCATCTCCCGGGCATGATACACCTCACCTGTCTTATAAATCTGAGCCAATATATCCAGAAAGGGTTGCGACTCCAGTTCGGGCAAGGCATCTGCCAATCGCATTCCCCGTACATGTTCATCTTTGCCCCATAATTTAATCATAGCAGGATTGGCAACATCGATGATTAGTTCTTCACCCCGGTACAAGGCAGTGGCAAAAGGAGTTTCTTCGATCAGCGAACGAAATTTAGCTTCACTGGCCTCAATAGCTTTTTGAGACAAAACTTGAGTAGTGACTTCTGTTCCAAGTACCATCACACCAGAAATGGTTCCGTCTGCATAGCGTAAAGGGGTATAGGCAAAATCAAAATAAGCCTCTTCCAGCCGGCCATTGCGTTGCAGATTTGCAACTATGCCTCTCCCTGTAACAGGTTTACCTGTATCATAGACCTGCTCGAGCAAAGTCATGAAGGGTTGTCCTTCGAGTTCAGGTAAAGCCTGTTGCAAAGGCATTCCCAAAATAGAGTCGTCTTTCCCCCACAGCTCAACTAACTTGTCATTCACTATTTCAATCCGCATCTCTCTACCTCTTAGCAAGCCTATTCCCATCGGAGCTTGTTCTACCACACTGCGGAATCGTTCCTCGCTTACTTTAAGCTCAAGCCGGGATTCTACTTCCTGGGTAGTTTCCTGGGCAATGCCGGAAAACAGATATGGTTCACCTTCCTCATCATAGCCATAGGTGCCCATTACCCGTATCCAATGTACAGAGCCATCATCCCAGACAAACCGGATCTGGTAGTGTAGCTTTCCGGTAATAGCCGCCTGTTCGTAGGCCAGGTTCCACAAAGGCAGGTCCTCGGGATGAATGTGCTCAATGAGTATACTACGACTGACAATTTGCTCAGAACCTGTCATGATTCTGGCTATGGTAGCAGAGTAGTCTATCTTATCGCTATTTCTTTCGAGGGTAAACCATCCTGCAGATGCGCCTTCCAGTGCTTGTTCAGCCCGTAGTCCTTGTTTCGTAAATTGCTCCCGAAGCTCAATCTGCTCGCTTACATCGGTTACAATTCCCTCAATACGAGAGCCTTTTACGAGATCTCCGGCATACACATTTCCCTTCACATGTACCCAACGTAACGTATTCGTATAGGATAGGGTACGGAAATGCATATCCAGCGGATGGGCCTGTGTTGTTTGGCTTGCCTGGGAAATAACCTCGGTTACTCTTTCCAAATCACCAGGATGGATGTATTTGAGTAGATTGTGATAGGAAACCTGCTCATCTTCTGAAAAGCCATAGCATTCTTTGCTTCGTTTATCCAGGTAAACTTTTTGTTCTATAGTGTCAACCTCCCACATGCCTACCCCAGCAAGTTCCAGTGCTTTCTGATATCGTTGTATTTCCTGTAGGGTGTGCTCTTCCAAGCGATCAAAGTTCATAGGTAAAATCAAAAGTTGGTGTAATTAGCTTCGAAGATACACTCTTTAGTGTAAACAATTTCTCATTATCCGACTTCCTACCCATGTTTTATGTAGATACCAATCAGGACACAGCTATAACCATATTTTTATTGTTTTGTTTAAATAATTTCAGCAAACGTGTACTATTTTGTTCAGATCTACAGAAAGAAAAGTTTACTACTTTGAGATACACGTTTGCACTGAATTTTTAATACCGGCATATGCTATTTTCTTTGAACTGTCTAATTGTTTGGAAGTTTGTCTGGTATAGTCGATATATTTTCTGAAAAAGTGGTTTGCACATAAAGAAAAATTACTCTTGCAGCCCTTCTGAAAGGATCTTCCCGCCCACGCCAAACCTGGTGTGTGGGTGTGGCAGGCGATTGTTGGGACAGACGTGACAAATAGTGCTACGTTTGGTTTATGAAATATTCGTCCCCAGGTTGGTGTTATCACCATAGCCGTCAGGCTAAGGAAAAAAGCATATCTTTGTCGTATGCAAGATATTGATTTTCAAAATATTGTGACTTCTGATAAAGATTTCACTGAATTGTCTTCTTATTTTAGCA
>NZ_JASJOR010000068.1:0-5350 GCF_030068545.1 Xanthocytophaga flava
TAGGACTCAAACGACTAACGTTGGATTTTATTGATTTCTTTAGTGAATGCATTCAAACTTTTATCAGATGGATACAGATCCAATTTACTTATCATCAATCTTTTATAAATTTCCTCGGGTAGAGTACATCAACCATCAAGAATAATAAATGTTCAGTATATGTATTTGAGCTGTGCTACATTCGACAACCCATGAAAAAAGAATTCTTTTAGAAGAGATTCTTACAGAAATAGAGAGTATTGAAACAGGTACAATCGATTCAGATTCTATGCTTGATATTATCAACAGGGCGCAAATTGTAATTGCTAGTGCCACTTCTCCATTGCTTAGGGAACGTGCCATAGAGAATCTTTCACGAACAAAAGAAAAGATGTTTAACTATCAGAAAAGTAAGTCTTCGAGTACTCCGGATCTGCTGGAAATAACCAGTTCAGCCTATGTAACGATTGAAGCTTTTTTATGGATGAGCCCTTTTAGTTGAAACCTAAAGGCTTGTATGAATCTAAACCCTGTACGTTTGGACATGTTACGAAAAGAATGGCTGTATGTGTCTGATGTAAAATATAACATCTGACTCCAGGTAAATCTATCAGTACCTTCGCTAGTTCCTCTTGTGATGCAATCGTATTGGATTAATACTGTAAGAAATCTGAGTGTGGAACATGTCGTAAAGCAGCGATTGCCGACTTTGGCACCTGCTATATTCCTGTTACTGTGCTTAATTTTTATTTAATTAGTGATAGCTGTTTTTTTTCAGTACGTTTATAGCCTTTGATCCATTTAACTTTACCCCCATTTACATGAAATTGGATATTTCCAGATTCTTTCAGAAAAAAAAGAAACAAATCCTCGAGCAATGGATGAATGCTCAACTCACAGACGAAGGCTTGCGGGAAGATCTGATAAGCAATGAAGAACTGAGAAACCAATCCGTGGAACTGGTAGAGTTATTAAGCAAAACGGTGACTGATCAGAGTCTTACTGACCGGGAGTCACCTGTGTTCAGCCCGGTAGTAGATCTGCTTGCAGATATTTCCTATTCGCGTGCTCTGCAAGGATTTTCACCCAGAGAGACAGGTGTCTATATCTTTAGCCTGAAAGATTCTATACTACAGACATTGCAACAGGAAATCGGTGAAGATCCGGCTGCTTTATATGAGTATAGCCTGAAACTAAGTAAACTCATTGATTCTTTTGGGATCAGCACCTTCGAAACTTTCATCAAGGGACGCGAAGAAGTGATTCTGCGCCAGACGGATGAAATGACAGAAATCTCTACTCCTGTTATCAAGGTCTGGGATGGGATTCTGGCTTTGCCTATCATTGGCACCCTGGACAGTTCCCGGACACAGATAGTGATGGAAAGTCTGCTGGAACAAATCGTCGCTACAAGTAGTACAATAGCCATTCTGGATATATCCGGTGTACCGTCTGTAGACTCTCTGGTAGCTCATCATCTGATGAAAACAGTCAGTGCTACACGACTGCTGGGTGCAGAATGTATCATTAGTGGCATCCGTCCTGAAATTGCGCAGACTGTAGTACAACTGGGAATTGATTTTTCTCATATCATAACCAAAGCTACTATGGCAAGTGCTTTAAAACATGCATTCTCCATAATACATCTGGAAGTAAAAAAAACAGTAAGAATCACCCAGAGTTTATGAGGGTTGATTGGGTGACTATAGGTTTCACCAAGCTGGGATTGTATTTCAGGTCTGCTATAATACAACCTTACCCTGTTTCAGGCTTTGTTGTTTGAAGAACTTACCAGAAATAAAGAAGATACCTCGGTAGCAATTGTAAAGTAAACGAATGTATAAGAACGTACTTATTTGCAAAAACTACGATTCTGGTATCTCCGCAGGTATATATGTCTCCTTTTACTGAATGCATAACAAACCCTTCTTTTTAGTGGTGGCCGAAGATGATCAGGCCTTTATGCCATTGATGATCAAACAACATTACCCTCAATGGCACTATTATTTTACCACCAATGGTAAGGAACTCCTTACCTATCTGGATGATACAATAAAATTTACCACCTGTTTCTCTTATTCTGCTTGACATAAACATGCCTGTAAGAAACAAACTGGAAACATTACGGGATCTGAGGGTACTGGCTAATTATAAAGAAACGCCTGTTGTGGGGTTCTCTACAACCCACAACAAAGATGTAATTGATGCTTTTATATATACAATCAGGAGGCAATGAATATTTGCAGAAACCAGAAACAATCGATGGGTTTGAAAAAATCCTGACTTTGTTACCTGCTATTGCACAAAGCAGAGAAAATCTGGCTGCTAGCTAAACTAGTCAGCGTGGTAAAGCGGATAAAATTAAGGAGAGAATAGTATAAAACACAAAAGTCTCTTTGCAGAGACTTTTGTATAAAGGGATTATATATATACCAGATATATTAAACCAACTGAACGTTAACAGCATTCAGACCTTTCTTGCCCTTCTCAACTTCAAAGGTAACTTTATCGTTTTCTTTGATTTCATCAATCAGGCCTGAAACATGAACGAAGATATCTTCATTAGAACTGTCAGATTTAATAAAACCGAATCCTTTGGTTTCATTAAAGAATTTTACTGTACCTTGTGGCATTAAACTATTTTTTTAAAGTGATGTTTCAAAGGTAATAACAGGAATTGACTTTTAAAAGCATTTTAGAATAAAATATTTCATAATCAGTTAAATATATTTCCAGAAGGGCTAAGTCTGATATAAGAAAAAACAATAAAGCGAACTTTATCAGGAATTTATCGTAACTTGCTCCCCGTTTTACCGGGCTTTTAGCGCTACTCAATCAATACCCTCTGCTTGTGTATCCTCTTTTCCAATCCCTCTAAAATGCAGTATAGCAGGTAGTCCGGAATATACTTTATAGGGTAAAAGTGTCTCTGTGCATTCTTTTGTAACAGCTTTTCAACGCCTGCCTGTTCTTTTCTCACCTAATCCCTTTATCTTATAAACCCATTATCTTATGGCAAGATCCAGTGAAACATTCAGTAAAAAAGAGAACATAGCTAAAAAACTAAAGAGAAAAAAAGAAAAAGCAGAAAGAAAGGCCGAGCGAAAAACACACTCTGACAAAGGAAAAGATATGGAGGCAATGTTTGTCTATGTAGATGCAGATGGTTACCTGTCTTCTACCCCACCCGATCCCAAACAAAAAAGAGTGATTAAAAATGAAGAAATCAGCATTGGAGTAAGTCGTCAGAGTACTAATCCGCAAGACAATATCCGTACAGGCAAGGTTACTTTCTATAACGAAACCAAAGGGTATGGATTTATCAAAGATTCACAAAGTCAGCAAAGTGTCTTTGTCCATGCCAATGGATTGTCACAACCGATCAAGGAAAATGACAAAGTTACCTTCCTGATTGAGAAAAATGAAAAAGGTCCTAGTGCCATACGGGTAAAGCTGGCAAGTTGATTGCAGACCGCGATGTATATCAAAGAAGCACAAATCATCCAAATTATAAGTCCTTACATATTGTCTGTTCTTCACAACAACAAGTGTTGCATCCAACAACATACTTAAGGCTTCCAAAACACAAAAGCCAGACCCTTGAAAGGATAGGCTTCTGTGTTTATCGTTTCCAGGCACGTCTGTAATACTGCGATATCCAAATAGATCGCGCCACTCAATTTTGTTCTTCGGAATTGACTGAATGCTTGAGTCAGGTAGCGAAAAAGCATGGTGGAACGACTATAGCGAAAAACAAACCTGTTCAGCGTCCTACCTTTATACTTTATCTGTTGGTTTAAAGGTTGTCAAGGAATTTAAAGCCTATTGTTGTTACTATTCTAATCACGTTATCTCTGACAAAATATAAAATCAAGTTATAAAAAAACTAAAAATCAGATCCTTACAAAAAGTAACGATGCATTTGGTAAGGATTGGCATTTTTGCTACTTTGGCATGCAAGGAGTCAAAAAGCATTTTCTCAATTCCAACAACCACATCTACTTTCCGCTTTTATCTACTTTCCACAAAGCTTCACCTACTTACTTAGCTCCCCCAGCAAGCTAAATAGTGCTACTCTATTCAAGAATAGCAGCTGATAGTAAGCGAAAATACAACCCGTATACAATCCAATACTACACACCTGACATTCATGAAGAAAACACTACTAATAATATTGACACTTGTCTCAACTTTTTGCCTCGGTTTCGCTTTTAAATCTATCACTATTACAACCAATCACACTAGTAAAATGAAAAGAGTAACAGGTATTGGGGGTGTATTCTTTACATGCAAAGACCCTAAAAAAATGACAGAGTGGTATCAAAAACATCTGGGATTAGACACCAATCCCTATGGAGCTACCTTTGAGTGGTATGAAAGTCCGGATAGTTCAAAGAAGGCACAGACCCAATGGACACCTTTCCCGCAGACAACAAACTACTTTGCCCCCTCAAATAAGGACTTTATGATTAACTATCGGGTTGAAAATCTGGAAGCACTCGTTGAGGTATTGAAAACAGAAGGAGTAACCATTGTTGATACTATTGAGACATTTGACTATGGAAAATTCGTTCATATTCTTGATGGGGAAGGAAACAAGGTGCAATTATGGGAGCCTATTGACTAATCCCTATCGGATAGTAAAACCAGAAATGACCTTTATTCTACATGAGTCATTTTGAATATGAGTAAAACCCAAGCTTATGTTTTTTAAAACGTGGGCTTGGGTTTATTTTTGAGAGATGTGTCTCCCTTCGGTTCTTTAATATCCTTTACATTATTCTACTTGCAGCTTCTTCATTTTTCTCTGATCCTTCAGCCTGCATAGCTAACCCTTATCCTGTCCCATATCTTTTGTAACAATAAGGTTTTTAGGGAAGATGAAACTGGTTCAAATGGACAGGAGCTGGTTCGAACGTCCGTTCGGACCTATCTTGACAGCAACGTCCGTTGCGTTGGGGCAAATTGAGCCAAGTTTACGTTTTTCCCAGGTTGATGTTATCACCAACATGAATGATGGGAAAGTGGTCGTTGGTGATAACACCAACGATGGGAACGCTCAATACAAGCGAACGCTCAATGCTGTCAAGGTAAGGGAGTTTATTTCTTTTTTCATATTTCTTTATTGTCCTTCTGAAAGAATCTTGTGACAAATTGTGCTATTTTTCCTTTCTGAGAGAATTGCTCTCCAGTAGGAAAGGCCGCCGGTCTTGCCACGAGATTCTTACAGAAGGACAGATGAGGTTGACCTCCTCCCGCAAAAATGGACCGTAGGGAAGTAGAAAAAATCGGTGATTTTACTTAGTTTACACATAAAGAAAATCGCCATGAAAAAAAGCAAGTTTACTGAAGCGCAAATCGCGTTTGCATT
>NZ_JASJOR010000069.1:0-5085 GCF_030068545.1 Xanthocytophaga flava
ACATACAGATAAAGCCTTACTTTGATGAACATACTCTATATAAGTAAGTTAGCCATATTCTATCACTCTTGTATTTTGTTGCCAATAAATAAAAAAGTCGGAAGATATTTCTTCCGACCATGACTGGTAATGAATGAACCCTTAGAAGTATTTATTGGCCTTCACTGCATTGAACCATTTTGTGGCTTTGCAGGGCACTTACTACTTCCCTTCAGTCAATATCGGGATAAAACACAGTTACTTATAAAGAATCTTGTAAATCCGGAATGGTGCATTGAGACTATTTCAGCTGCCTGGCGATTATCTCTAAATGAGATTTTCCTGACAGGTTCTTTTGAAGACAACAAGCACAATGATCGCTATCTCCAAAAATTAACTGGTCTGAAACTGATTTCTATTACTTATCGGAACAAAACAGATCTGACACTATTCTTTGAGAACACCTATCAGCTAGATATTTTCACACAAGGCGTGTCTTTTCCTGTTTTGGAAGTGTATAGCCAAACCAATGATACAATAGAAAACTGTATAGTTCTTCATACATCCGGTAATTGGACCAAATACAGTTTAGACGAATTTACAGATGTAGATAAAATAGCTGATGCACACGCAGAAAATTGTGCAAATCGCTGGAAGAAAACACTTCCTCCAAAGGCATTCGATAACCATTGTAGAGATTGTGCTTATTTTCTCCCCAACAGTGGCAGATTTTACTTTTGGGATTTTGGACTTTGTAGCAATGGTAAATCTATCTTTGATGGAAAGGTCGTCGGAGTGAAAAACAGTTATGAATACTTCGATGATACACTCAATCCATAAAAGGAAAATTGAGTCAAACATTTATCAGTTATTTCTTTACCTACTAATCTACAGATCTAGTTCATTAGCCAGATCCGTATATTTTTCTAGGTATTCCGGATTTGACCTGTAGTTACCAAGCCCAACTGTATCAAATTCATCTACTTTACTTCTTCTTTTTACTCCCAGGTAAGCTAAAGCCTGGTTAATTGTCTTGATATTTTTGTCAACAAGTACTTTGTTTCTATATACATTTGCATACTGTTTTCCCATACCACCAAAGTAATCCGTTTCAATCAAAGCAAAGATTGGATCTTTTTGTTTGGAAATTTGCTCCATTAAATGAGCTAGAACATTTTCCGAAGGAAGATAGTCAGCATCGTTTCTATCCAGGAAACCAGTTATTCCAAGCTTTACCTGCCAATACGCAGAAAAATAGTTGTCTATAAAGAACATTGTAATTGTGTTATCTAATCTGACACCGAGCAAATCAAAGGATTCTGCCAGAGATATATCGTAGTCTCCTTTCAAGAGGATAGCTGTTATATGATGTCCCATTATAGTTTTCTTATTAACGATTTTCCGTTTTTACTAAACCTTGTTGTTGATCCTTCAGGTATTCCTATTATACTTTATTAGACCTTTGTTTCCAAGATATAAGATTTTTTTAGTTAAGTCGCAGCAGTGCTTCATTCCCGTTACGTGTCTTTTCAGTAATATCTTATCCATATCTCAATAATTGAGATAGATGTCCTTGATAAACTTTCCAGGTTTCAAAGAGAGTAACTTATGTTTTTACAGTTGACAAACAATAACCCAACCCATTATCTTTACTCAATGATATATGATTCTCTGATCCATTACATCCAGGAACGTTCGCAAAGCCCTCTCACTTCATCTGATATTGCTTTAATCCGAGAATCTTTTGTCTACAAAAAATTACGGAAAAGGCAGTTCTTTTTGCAGGAAGGAGATATTTGCAAACACTTTGGATTTATTGTAAAAGGAGCCATGCGGCAATATACGGTAGATCAGAAAGGTTCTGAACATAATATCCAGCTGTATATTGAAAATTGGTGGGCATCGGATAGGGAAAGTTTCTGGAAAGAAATACCTTCCATCTATGCTATTGAAGCATGGGAAGAAACAGATTTGCTCCTGCTTCCGAAAGCAAACGGGTACTATGAACGAGTCAATGCGATCCCGGCTTTTAATGAGATGCGGATTAAACTGGATGATAACAATTCCATTGCCTCACAAAGACGACTGCGGGCCTCTATGTTTGATACAGCAGAGAAACGGTATGAAGAGCTAATCCTACGCTATCCTGAATTTATCCAACGCTTTCCGCAACACATAATAGCCTCCTATCTGGGTATAACCAAAGAAACCCTTAGCCGTATACGAAACCAATCGGCAAAAAAATAAGCCCAACTTTTAATAAACGGACGTTGACATAGATCAACGTTTTTTTTTGACCTACCTCATCGTCCTCCTTACGATTTCAAATACAATTTTGTACCACCGAGAATCTGGTTCGCAACTATTTCAGTAACAGACACTACAAATTCTAAAAACACATATGGACAAGAAATCTGTTAATCCCTGGACATGGCAGGATAACTTTAGTTTTTCACAAGCTGTTGAAACAACTGGCAGTTCACAAATATTGTATTGTGCAGGACAAGCCTCTATCAGTCCGGAAGGTAAACCATTACATGCAAACGATATGAAAGCGCAACTAACGTTAGCTATGGATAATCTGGAAGCTGTGTTAACCAAAGGAGGGTACAATTGGGCGAATGTCATTCGTTTGGTAGTATATACCACGAACTTCGACCTTTTATTCGAAAATTACGCACAACTTGAAGAACGATTGAAGCAAACAGACCCCAAACCGATTATAAATCTTTTAGGAGTTAACCGTTTGGTATTTCCGGAATTATTGGTTGAAATAGAGGCAACGGCGGTGAAATAGCCATGTCTAAGTAGGTAATCTCAGATATCAATTTCTTTTAAATTTCTTCTTAGCAAAGTAATACCCTCTGACATAATCTGCATGAGCCTTTGCCTCTCTGATTTTGTCCATACTGGAATATAGTACTTTCCTTCAGGAGTAACAGATGGCAGATTATTACCATAAAATATCTTATCATAAACCTTATTTGTCAGTTTGTCTTTTTCATTTCCAGTAAATGATCTGTTGATAGCAGAGGCGATATCCATAAAAAGATTCCAGGTTGACAAAAACATCTGACAGTCTATAGAATTATCAGGTTGGATTATCCAATTGCTTATATAATCCAAATTGCAGAATAAAGGCTCTTCATTAACAATTTCAATAAGTTTTTTTCCAGCATAATTAGCCAGTGCGGTTTCACTGTTAAAAACAGGTATTAATACATCTGTTTCCACCAAAACCTGATCAGTTTCATCCTGAATCCAGATTAAATAACGATCCTTCTGGTCAAGGCGAAACCAGATAGCAAAAAATAGTTTTTCCACTTGTAGTTGATTGCAGATAGTTTTTAGAATGAAATACCTTTCTAACAATTATCTTATAGTTAAGCTAAAACTTAGCGAGTTTCAAAATAACACTATAAAAGGTCAAATAAGAACTTCATATCTAAATACAACCATTTTCAATCAATTACCTTATCCGACTTTACATAAGCTTTTCTACTACTTACGGATGATGGGCAGCTTCGTTTACTGTTTCACTTACATCACGTTTTACATTAACCAACATAAACTGATCTGGATCTAATTCGCCTTTTTTGGATTGTAACGGGTTATGGAGCAATTTCCAGTCACCATCCCGCACTGCCCATTGTGGATCTTGCTGAGTACCCAAGCATTACCAGTAAAAAACAAGGTGCGGTGAAGTTGCCTTTGTTTGCTGGAATAACTTTCACCCAGCTGGCTCCATCTAATTTACGTTGGGGTAATTTTATTCCACAATATTCTGCAAGCGTCGGATACCAGTCGATATTGGTGTCAAATTGATCGCGAACAGCATTTGCAGGCACATGTCCTGGCCACCATATAATAGCCGGTACTTTTATTCCGCCTTCAAATAAGCTAAATTTTGAGCCGTGATAGGGACTGGAATAACCACCCCAAAAAGTACATCCCTCTTCCGAGTGCCCCTGATCTGCATGAAACAACACCTATTTTCGGTAAGATAAATTTATCCTTTTATCTAATACCTAACTCCCTAAAAAAATGCTCCCGATAGTTTGCTCCAATTGGGATTTCTATAGCATTCATAAAAACCCGATTGCCTTCTATATGCGTTATTTTATCCTTATTGATTATGAAAGATCGATGTAACCGAATGAAGATTGGTTTGGGAAGTATATCTTCTAATGTGGTAAGTGTGATAACAGGCCTTATCACACTATCATTCGTTACAATTTTCACGTTATTTCCATCCGCTTCTGCAAAGTAAACCTCATTGAAGTTAATCTTATAAATCTTTCCTTCTGATTTTAGGAAGCTATAACTCTCTGTAGCAACCTCTTCTCCTACTTTTTCTCTCACTCCCCATTTTTCCTGGACTTTATCAACGGCTACGATAAAGCGTTCCAACGAAAACGGTTTCAACAGATAGTCACACGCTGCAAGATCAAAAGCCTCATGTGCAAACTCTTTATAGGCTGTAGTAAAAATCACCATTGGCGGTTTTGTTAAGGTTTTCATGAATGATAATCCATCCAGAACCGGCATATTGATATCTAAAAAAATAAGATCAATTGTACGACTTTGAATAACACGTTTTGCTTCCAAAGCATTGCTGCAACTTGCTACCACCTCCATTTCAGGCAATAATGCACAGTATCTCTCCAGAATCTGCCTTGCAATTGGCTCATCATCCACAAGTAAGCATCTGATTTTCATGTATATTTCAATAACAGGCTTACAGAAAAAGTCCTTTCAATCTGTGTAATTTCCAATTCATGCTTCTCGTAATACAACAAGTCTAATCTCTTTTTTACGCTTTCCAGTCCAAAGCCAGAGTGACCTTGTGGCACTTCAGGCTTAGATACAAGCAAAGCACATGAATTTTTGATGGAAAAAAAAATGGATTTCGTATCTATAACAAGTGAAATATGAATAAAGATTTTCTCGTCTTCATTGTTCTTCGAATGTTTAAACGCAGAAGTTGTTTAGTATTTATTAAGAGGTTGGATTTTACGTAAAAAACGAATAGAGAAAGCCATATAGAGAAATGCAGTCCAGTTAGGCGCCTTCTTCTCAAACCGAATTAATAAGACTTTGAAACTG